>DLFY01000082.1:7475-11220 GCA_002482415.1 Phycisphaerales bacterium UBA7708 | reverse complement strand
TCCTGTTGTTCCTGGGCCTGTTTGGCTTTTTGCTCCAGTTGGGCCGCCTTTTGTTCGGCTTCTTTAGCCTGTTCGGAGGCCTTCTGGGCTTCTTCGAGAGTCTTCTGAGCTTCCTGCTGAAGCTTTTCCATATCCTGCTGGAGCTGCTGAATACGCTGCCGTTCCGCTTCGGTCTGTTCGACCGCCTGGGCAGCCGTGGTTTTGGCGCTTTCAATCTGCTGCTTGGCCAGTTCAGCCTGCTGAAGGGCCTGCTGAGCCTGCGACTTGAGGGTTTCCGCATCGCGCACGGCCTGTTCGGCACGCTGGCGCTGGGCCTGAGCCTCACGCTGAGCTTCCTGAGTCTGCCGTTCCGCCCTGATGCGTTCCGCTTCGGCTTTATGGGCCTCCTGCGAGACATAACGAGCGTAGGTATCCGTCCCGAGCGGATCGGAAAGCACGCTGGTCAGGCTGTCTTCCGGCTCAATCATGCGCTGTTTCTCACGGATCGAGGCAGCCATCTGGGAGTATTCCATGCCGCCGGAGGTGACAGATGGCGTCAGGATGAAGATAATCTCGGTCGCGTTTTCCTCAAAATCCTTGCTGGAAAACAATATGCCTATAATCGGAAGGTCCTTGAGAAACGGCACGCCGCGCACCACAGACCGGTTTTCGCTTTTTCGCATGCCGCCAATAATCAGGCTTTTTCCCGGCTCGATGCGGTTTTCTTCCACATTGATGGAACGCTCGGTAATAATCGCATTTTGAACCACACCCTCGGGCTTGGATTTGGACCCGATAATGATGGCTGTTTTAAGCCCGATTACTCCATCGGCATAAACAAACGGTGTCACGGTTAAACTATCCGCAACCCATTGGTAATCGGTCAGATAATACGGTATTTTATCTTTGCCGGTCACTTTTTTCGGGATCGGCGCCTGATCGCGAATTTCAACTTTGGCCGCTCTTCCATTCACCGATTCAAGCGTGGGATTCATCAGAATTTTCATATAGCCGCGAGAGATCAGTGCATCCACCACCATCCGCACCCGGTGCCCGTCTTCTCCCTTATTAATCCAGTAACCAAAATCCAGGCCAAAGTCGCCTCGTTGTGTCTCGCGCAGTTCTGCACCTGGAAAAGCCGGACTTGTTCCCCCCATTTTCTCGCCCAGGGTAATCCCTTCGCCAAACAGATTCTGTATCCATATCGTCGAAGCCCAGTCTTTGGTGACATCACCANNTCACCTGAATCGGCAGAACATCCACACGATGCAGATAGTCCAGAACACGGTCTGCCTGTTCGTCGTCGGGACAATGCAGAATCAACTGATTGGTCGCGGGATTCTGACTGACGACAAAACCCAGTTCCTTAACATTTTCAGTCAGAGTCGCCACCGGGGTATTCTTGGCGAAGTAAAAGACCTTTACCCCATCGGCAACAGCCATGCGACGCGAGGGAGCACTATAGATATCGGGAAGCTGATTAATCACATTGGGATTTTCACGAACCCGACCCAGTTCATTCAGAATTGCACGGGATTCAATTTCGGTCGGTTTTTTATTAAACATCTCCCCGCATCCGGCCGCCGTCAGCGCAATAGATACGCTAATCAGCCCAATCCGTCTGGATTTTGGCAGGAACGAGAAAATCTTATTTATCCATTTTAGCAAACGGCTGCTCATACTCTCTGTTATTATGATTGAATGGCTGTTTCTGCTTAAGAAATCGGCACAACGATGGCATTCTCTCCACATTGGATTGCTTCATCCTTAAATTCACTACACCATCCGTGTAATTTGCCTTATAGACGACTTGACAGTGGAAGAAAGTTTCAACAAATTTTAAAATATCCCACCCATTCACCTCTTGTATACTCTGTTAGAATAACTATAGACGTTACTCATCAAATATGGTAGCTTATTGATGTTATGGCAAAACCAAAAAAATATAATCGAGAAGAAACATCCAAAACTGTTGGCTTTGTGGCCCTGGGATGTCCCAAAAACATGGTCGATGCCGAGGCTATGCTGGCCCGGGTCGGCATGGCCGGATATATACTTACACCAAATCCGGACAATGCGGATATTGTAATCATTAATACCTGCGGATTTATCGCCCCCGCCCGGGAAGAGGCCCTCGGGGCAATTCGCAAGGCCGTCCGGCTCAAAAAGAAAGGCCGGGTCGGCAAAGTCATCGTGGCCGGCTGCCTGTCGCAGCGGCTCGGAGAAGACCTGCTCAATGAGGTCGAAGACATCGACGCCATCGTAGGTCTGGCCGGACGAGACAGTATCGAACAGGTCCTGCGGGAAATCGAATCCGAAGACCACGCCCCTGCCGCACATCTTTATCTTGGCCCGACTGCATCGACTGCCCCCGATGACCGTACACGTCTGCGCATCACCCCGCAGCACTGGGCCTATCTGCGAATCAGCGAGGGATGCAGCCGGCGATGTTCATTCTGCACCATCCCGGCCATTCGGGGCAAATTCCACTCCAAGCCGATGGAGATGATTCTTGACGAGGCCCGCATCCTGGCCGATAACGGCGCGGTGGAACTGAGCCTGATTGCCCAGGACAGCAATTATTACGGCAGGGACATGGGAATGAACGACGGCCTGGTCCACCTCCTTCGGGAACTGGAAAAAATCCCTTCGCTGAAATGGATTCGGCTGATGTATTTATACCCGGCCGGCATCGATGCGGCGCTGATTGAAACCATTGCCGGCAGTTCCAAAATCGTTCACTACGTGGACATGCCGATTCAGCATATCAACGACAATATTCTGAAATCCATGCACCGGGCACACACCCGGCAAAGCACCACCATGCTGATAGAGCAGCTTCGTAATGCGGTCCCGGATATCGTCCTGCGAACGACGGTGATTGCAGGTTTTCCGGGAGAGACCGAGGCCCAATTTGATGAATTGCTGGATTTTGTCAAGTGGGCCAAATTTGACGCCCTTGGCTGTTTTCCGTTCTACCCCGAGCCGGGAACGCCGGCTGCCCACCTGTCGGGACAACTGCCCGAAGAGGTCCGCCGGCAGCGCACCGACCGGATTATGCAGGCCCAGCAGGCGATTGCATTTGCCCAGGCGCATCAGCGGATCGGAAGCCGCCTGACGGTCCTGGCCGATGAAAAAGCCAAATCCGCGGTCATCGGACGCTTTTACGGGCAGGCCCCGCATATCGACAGCGTCTGCATCATCGAGAACACTTCCGTCACCCCGGGAACCTTCATCGAAGCCGAAGTCGTCGGGCAGGAAGAGTACGACCTGGTCGTGCGACGGATAAAAAAACAAAAGGGGCATTGAATTTACGACCAACAGTGACTATACTGTGACCGGCTATGAGCGAAAATTCGACAAGACAACCAGGTTTTATCCGGCATGTACCCAACATCCTGACCATTGCCCGCCTCGGGATGACGGGGGTCATTCTCGGATTGATTTTATATGCGCCGCGAACCGGGCAGGAAAAACCCGCCAATCTGCTTTTGGGTGCCTTTATCCTGTTTATCGTTGCGGCCCTGACCGACATTGTGGACGGTCACATCGCCCGCCGGTTTAATGCCACCAGCAAATTCGGCCGGACGGTGGACCCGCTGGCTGATAAGGTGCTGGTATGCGGGGCGTTTATCTGTTTTGCAATAGTCGGCCAGCCCCGGCTGACTCATTTCCATTTTCCCGAATGGGCCGGGGATACAATCCGCTGGGCAGTCACGGCGATCCTGCTGCTGCGGGAAGTCGTCGTCCAGACCCTGCGGCATAT
>DLFY01000082.1:0-7451 GCA_002482415.1 Phycisphaerales bacterium UBA7708 | reverse complement strand
TGTCGTCTGGGGCAAGATCAAGATGTTCTTCCAGTCTTTCGGTGTCGGCACCGTCCTGATCGGCTGGGCTTACGTCTCCCGTCCCTGGGGTGACTGGTTCACCCTCATCACCTTCGGGCTGATGGCCGCCGTCACGGTTATTTCAGGCATCGACGCCCTGAAACGCCCCATCAAATAAGACCTCACTTGCCGGTAAATTCGCTGACAATTTTCAGCGTTTGGCCGGTATCTTCCAGTTCAAAAATATGCGGCTGAGCCTGCGGATTATTGGGCGAATGCAGCACCATCATCAGCTTGCCGTCGAATGTCGTAAACAGCATTCCGTGACCGCCGTCGTTTTCATAGAGGGGTTCATCCTGCTGCTTCCAGGGGCCTGCCAGCTTCCCGGAGTCCGAAATCGCAATACCGAGCGTGTACCCCTTATACCCGCCGCTGGTCCAGATCATGAAGAGCTTGCCGGATTTGCTGGTATAAAGATACGGCCCGTCCGTCACATGGCAGCCATACTGGTCCGACTTCCTGCTCCACTTGGCGTTGCTGCCGTGAAACAGCCGCTTCGGCTCTCCGACGGTTTCGGAAAGATCATCCTTAAGCTGAATATATTCGACCGTCCCATCCTTGATCTGCACCCACTCGTGACAGAAAACCATATAAGGCACGCCGTCTTCAACCCACAGTGTCCCATCCAGCGTCATCATATCCGGCGGCAGGGTCGAACGGTTCTGAAACGGCTTGAACGGCCCCAGGGGTGAATCCGATACCAGCACCTGCGAACCCCGCGTCACCCGCGGCAGCCAGTCCCGCCACTGTTCGGGGAAGGGGTTACGCGTATCAAACGTCAGAAACAGATAATACTTGTCTTTGTACTTGTGCATCTCGGGGGCCCAGATACTTACGACACGGATATCGCCCCAGATGTCTTCCGGGGTCCTGAACACCGTCGTCGGCCCCTGCCAGGTTTTCAAATCTTTGCTGGTATAGACCCGCACGCTGTTGCGCCCGGGACCGACCATATAATACGTCCGGGTCGCAGCATCCGGCAGAATGCACACATCCCGCATATAGATTTCCGACAGCGGGAGGATGTCGTTGGAGTCCTGCGGCACACGTCCCTGTCCCCACACCGAAACAGCCATCATGCAGGCAGCGATAAAACCAAATCCTATAAGCTGCGGCCTCATCCTGATTTCCTTTCATTGGATTATTTGCATGTAATCGTATGCACGCCCGACCCGATGGAATCAATAAACTGCATCGCACCCTGCGTCTGCGGTGTCACGGCCGAACCATCGAGCGTTACCACAGTATAAGTCTTTTTGGCCGGCAGGACAAATCGTCCGGTCGTGTTGGCGGGCAGTTCGATGGTAAAATCGTAGTCGTTCTGGCCGGACTTGGTAAACGAGACCTTCACCGCCCCGCGAATGGTGGGCGTGGTGATGCCGGCATTACCCAGCGTGCCCGGCCGGGGCTGAATCAATATCTTCCGGAATCCGGGTTCCATCGGCTCAATCCCCATCACAAACCGCGGGATGATATTGCCCGGCACCGCGCCCCAGGCATGGTTCCAGTCAAGATTGCTTTTATACTGGATATCCCAGGCCTCCAGCGTCATCGTCGAGCCGACGGCAATCATATTCATCCAGCTCCGCCTGGCCGTCGAAGTCATCAGGCTCAGGGCGTAATCCTCCTCCCCGGCCAGATACAGGGCTTCCATCAGATACTGCGCCCCATACACACTGCACGCCATCCCGCGGGACTTGACAAATGTCACGACTCCGGCCTTTTTATCCTCGGGCACCAGCCCGAATGCCAGCGCCCACATATTGGCATGAAGCGAGGAATGCGTCGAACCTTCGCCATCGATATACAGCCCGGTCGAAGAATTAAACAAGACCGTCTGAAACGAGTTATAGAACGTCTGGGCCTTCTGCTGGAACGTCGCCGCATCGGCGGTCTTGCCCAGGACCTCGGCAATCTGCTTCATCTGCAGCAGATTCAAATAATGAAACGCATTGACAACCGTGTTGATGGATTTCATATCATACCCATCCCGCTCGCCGGCCGGCCAATCGACAATGTCGGTCGTACTCGGGTCCAGCAGGCCGTCGGCCCGGGCGGAACCAAGCATCAGCTTGTCATTTTTCAGGACATCATATTTGGCCGCCAGCGATTCGGTGTTGCCGGTGTACAGATAATCCACCCAGGCCATCATGATGGAATGCTGCCGCCATTCCGTCGGCCAGGTCGGATGGCTCAGCAGATATTCATGCGAATACCGGGCCAGGCTGAATTCGCGGTCGGCGGCATAATGACAGAGCTGGTTGATGTAGGCGTCCGCCTCATACGGAATCCGTTCGCGGTCGCCATCGACATACACGCCCGCAAAAGTGGTTGCCTTGATGGTGTATTTGCATATCTCCCAGACCTGGTTCAGCGCATCATTATCGCACACAAACGCACTGGCGGTATCATTCCACGGATAGTGAACCGTGACCTGCCGGAGCTGTTCGGCAGTCACCGTAAACGGACAATTGACAATCTCAATATAACGGAACGGGCAAATGACGCCGATGTCTGCGGGGATGAGAATCGCGGCGCCGCTGGTGTTGCGGCTGTCTTTGGGCGGATGAATCTCATACTCGGCCGTACCCGCCGCCAGCGTCTGATTTACTTTATAATACCGAATCGTCCCGCCGGGATTGCGGTCGATAACGCCATCCTTGAGTTTTTCGCCGAAATGAACTTCGACGGTCTGGCCCGCAGGCGTCGTATTTTCGGCAGTAAGCTGAACCGCAGCGGAGCCGCCGGCGCCGATGCTGGCCAGCACGGTCTTTTCTTTGGGCATTGTCCATCGCAGATAGCCGAAGGCCGCTTTGCCGAAATCAATGAAGTAATGACCGTTGGCCAGGGTTTTAATCTGCACGGGAGCTATCTCGGTGCGAACGAGGGCATATTTGGCCGTCGAATAGCTTGAAAACGCAGATGCGGTCTTGAACTCCTGAGCCGCCGACCAGTCCGAAGGCTGATTATTCTTATTCCAGGTGCGAACCTTCCAGAAATAGCTTTTGCCGGTCGCCAGCGCCGTGCCGCCATAGACCACCTGCACTGACGCATCCGACTGTACCTTGCCGCTGTTCCACATATCCGCCTGCTCGGGCGTCAGTTTCTCCAGCGACGACGCCGTCAGTATCTGATAGGCCGTCTGGGTATCATCGGACAACTCGGATTGGACCACCCAACTGAACTCCGGCGACGCATCGGCAATCGTCGTGACGGCCGGGTTATCCAGCATCTCACACATCAGGCCCGTCGGGGCGGTTGCGGCACACGCAGACACCGTCAACATACATAACAAAGCAATACACTTCAACATGGTTACTCCTGATACATAATTCGTTAGACACATCATTGTCATCCTATCCATTACGCCTATGGCATTTTTTTCAGATTTTCCCATCGCACCACCCAGGTTCCATCGTCCGGAAAACCGGGTGCGTTTTTCGTCGGGCCGTTATCCCACCCCGCGGCCATCATCGCCGCCGCCGTCAGCAGACCGCCGTTGCCGGGCAGATAACAGGGCAGCCCTTCACGCTGGAAATTATGGCCGTTGGGCAGATACGTATTTTTCTGCACATCCAGCAGCAGGGACTGAATCGCCAGATCGCCCCGTCCCAGCCGGGCCGCCGTCATCGCCATCATCGGGTAATCCCAGCCCCAGGTGTCGCTCCAGTCCCAATGATTCAGCACATGCTCGAGGGTTTTTTCCATAATCGCCCGGTCCAGCCGCGGGCTTTCCGGCAGAATCCCATAAGCCCCCAGCATGCATGGATGCCCCCCATCCTGAGCCAGCGGAAACTCCTGCTCCACATACACGCCCTCATGCACCGGCCAGGGCGCCAGATTGGCCGCAATATTCTGCCATTGTCGCGGTTCTCCAACACCGCCAAGCCGGCTGCGCCATTCTATCGCCTTGCCAAGCCCCCATTGCCAGTACGCCAACTCAAACGTCGGATTCTTATTTTTTGCATAATCCGACGTATTATATTCCCGGGCCGTAATCAGCGGCGGCCCCAGTTCAAACCATTGTTTCTCGGCATTCATCGTCGGGTAGGAAGCCATAAACGCCGCCGTCTCAAAGACAATGTCCTGATACGCCTTGAGCGTCTTTTTTGAGGGATCGGCCCGATAGCACAGTTCTGCATAATAAATCGGATGCGGCTGCTGCCAGATTAAAAGCGGTCCGATACCCGACGGCGCATCCTGCCCGTCCGGCCCGACCATCTTTGGCCAGCGAACCCCATCGTACCCCTGCCGCTGGGCAATCTCGCGGGCCTTGGGCAGAATATCGTGATAATACTGCAAGCTGGGTGTAAACAGTTCTATCCTGTCCCACAGGGCAAAATGCACCGTATGCCACCAGTGCATCTCCAGATGAAATTTGCCAAACCAGCTCGTACAGGTCAGCCCTGTCTCCTGCGGCGGATACTTCTGCACCGACTGAATCGCCGTCAGGTATTGCGACAATACAATCCGCCGCTCAAGCTCTTTCCACCGGGGATCACTGCTGCCCGACAAATCAATCGCCCCGCCGGAAGTCCAGAAGGTCTTCCAGTGNNTAGCCGCGGTGCCAAAAGGCGGCGGAGTCTTCACTTTCTCCGCCCCAGAAAAGACCACGCTGCAATTCCAGACAGAATCCTTGTTCTCCGGAGTCAGCGTAAAATGATGCGGCTGCCGCTGGGTAACCTCCGTACCCTTATCAAACATCACATAACACGAATAGACCAGCGTATCCAGGTCATGCTGAATCCGAATCGAATCACCAGCCTTTTTCTCCAGAGTAGTCTTATGCTTGTCAGGCTGAGTCCAGTCCGCCGGATCATTGCCCCAGGTCGCGGAAGGATAGGCAAACGCAATCTCCACCCCCAGCCGACCTTCGGCGACAAGGTCGGATTGAACCTTAAAAGCAACATTATCCATATCCGGATGACATACGGTCTTAACAAGGACTTTTTTGCCTTCCACTGCAAAGGAACTGGTCAGTACCCCCGTCCATAAATTTAATTCCTGATGGATATTGGTGATATCCGTTACCGCAGCCGCAGACCCGTCCGTTTTTTTCAAAACAAACCCAATTCGAGCCAGGCTGGTCTGATGCGGATTGGCCCGCAGCCACTGGGCGGCAGGTGATTTCGATTCGATATTGTAAGGCACTGTTTTTGTACCTGTCGGAACGTTCACAAACGTCTGCTCAAGTTTATACTGTTCCGTATTTGGAAAACGATGCCAGCCCCACTCGGCCATTGTCGTCAGCGGAATGCCTTTGCTGTAGGAATCCGGAAATGTCTGCAAACCCGTAATATCAGCATTGAAAACAAATCGTCCATTGCCCACAGACAAAGGACTCAAGGCGTCGACTTTCTCCAGCACGACATTATGCCGCGTAACGAGCGCTTTCCGGTCGATTATTCCTGCTGCCGCTGCAATAGACACCATCGCCAACAAGATAATCATCCCTGCCGATCCTGTCTTTCGATAAACCATTCTGTCCCATCCCATCGATTTCTCCTTAAATGTCTCATAGATAATATCTTAAAAAGGGCCTTTATAGGCCTAAAAAAATTGACTTTTTTTTGATTCTGCCAATAGAAAATTGCCGCTATTGTTTTTATTTGTTCAAAATGCCCGTCTGATGCAAACAATTTTTCTGCAAATCACATGTTTTTCAGAGTCGGCTCGCACTTCCAGATGTATTCGTAAATCCAGCATTAAAAACAAGTTACCATTCCCTCCAAAGCACCTGGATCAAAACCACAACGGATTCGAAACAAAATTTAAAAAAATATTAGATTGTCAGCCCGGAAAGCGGTATAGTGTTTCCCGGTGAATGCATCATTTGTAGGTTGGGATAAAGGCGGAGGCTGCAACAATGATTTACCCATACTTTTGACCAGCCCGCAATTGTTCATCAACCCAAAGCTCTTTAAAAATGATTATTTCGGTCCTGCTGAGGGGCCGATGACTAAGCTCTTTCCTCCTCCTCCAGTCGGGCTGATGCGTCCTTCGGACACAGGCCCGACACTAAAAATTGCCGACGGGTAGTCGGATTTTATAAACTCTTTCCTCCTCCAAGCCGAGCCTGGGACTTCAAACCGCGTCTCAGGCTCGGCATCTTTCTGGGTAATCGTGCTGCCGAAAATCCGCCACCATGATAAAAACCCCTATTTCCGGTATTTCATAGTGTTGATTTTCATGCTCATGCGTGGTATTCTTTCTGCATTGATTCCAACAGGAAAGGATGATCCCTATGCGATCTTTATGGATAATCAGTGCGGTACTATGCGTTGGCGTGATGCTGGCAGGCGGTTGCGTTGAACGGAAATTAACCATTGTAACCAACCCGGCCGATGCAGTCGTATGGCTCAATGACGAAGAAGTCGGCCCGACGCCGGCGACGGTCAGTTTTAAATGGTACGGCGAGTATCGCGTCCGTATCGANNAAATCATCAACACCCACAATACGATGAAACGCCCCCTGCATGATGTGTTTCCATTCGATTTCTTCGCCGAATGCCTCTGGCCGGGTCGGATTGTGGATTCCTATACATGGACCTATGAGTTAGCCCCCTATCAGCCCGCCAGTGCAGACCAGCTCATCCAGCAGGCTCAGGATGCCCAGAATCGTTTTTCCGGTGAAATGGAAACCGCCAAGCAGCAAATCAGTACGGTTCAGACCGAGAAAAAATAAGACATGCGTTAAATGGCTGCCCGGTATCCCTGACCGTGGACGGTCTTAACGAAATTGCGTGCCTTGCCTAATTTCCGCCGGAGCGCGGCAATATGCACATCCACTACACGTTCACTGTTGCCGTTTTCAGAAGGTTCCTGCAGATATTTGCTCAAATCAGACCGTGACAGGATTGCCCCGCCTGCCTGGATTAACGCCTGAAGAATGTTGAATTCCGCCCCCGTCAACTGCACCGGCTGGCCTTCGACAAAGGCCTGGCGTCCGGAGGGAAAGATCCGTATCGGACCGGCCGCAAGAACCTGTTTGACATTCTGACCCTCCGGATACGCCCTGCGCAGGACCGCCTCCATCCGGGCAACCAGAACTTTGGAACTGAAGGGCTTGGTGATATAGTCGTCCGCCCCGACACTAAGCCCCACGATAATATCTGTTTCCGAATCCTTGGCCGTCAGCAGAATAATCGGGATATGGGCTGTCTGGGCATCATTTTTCCATTGTGTTGTCAGGCGGATTCCGGACACATCGGGCAGCAGTATATCAAGCAATACTATGTCCGGTTTTTCCAGTTTCATAGCAGAATTCGCCTCGGCCGCGTTTTGCGCTGTACGGACGATGTAGCCTTCGCCGGACAGACTCATATTGAGCAATTCCAGCAAATCCTTCTGGTCATCAACGATCAACACTTTGGCGTTCATACGTTACTCTT
>DLFY01000166.1 GCA_002482415.1 Phycisphaerales bacterium UBA7708 | reverse complement strand
CCAAGACGTGCCAATCCGCCCACGGCACCAGTTACTGAAGCATCCACAAGGGGCTGCAACCGAGTATTTCGGTCAATGAACACATCTGAACCAGATATCGGCGGAGCCCCCGTATTCCAGTTGCGTCCTACATTCCAGCGACTATCATTAGGATCGGACAGAGAACCGGTTCCTAACCAAATATCCGCGTAAACAGATAAAGACAACATTGAAATCAACAGTGCTAATAAGAGACTTCCCGTTTTTCTTGTTTCCATAATTTCATCTCCAAAAAAACTCCGCCTCATAAAATGGAATAGTATACGCACCCATTCCTGCTATTTTTAGTGTTTGATGCTTTTTATTAAACATGGGCATTTGTTCCGATTGAAATCATCCTCCCTGACAGAGAACATTGAAATGTCCCCGGTGAATTTAGTATAAAGCCGAGACACTTGTCAGATTGTGAAAAGTGATTTTTCATGAATTATATTATCAGCAGTAAATAGATGTCAATCAATACCATATCAGGAAAAACATTTACCATTTCTGGAAGCATGCAGTCACCTGATTTCTTTGAAAAACCATGATATACTTCATAAGTCTTTATAAAATAATATATTATGTATTTTAAAGAAGAATGTTTTTATAAACAATGCTAAGACTTGTAAATTAGCCTTATAAAGCTGCGAGTCAAAACACAAATAATACATAACCTGTTCTTGCAGAATAAGTTATACAAGAAATATGTCTTTCTTGTCTTTTTGACAAGAGAAACACTAAAAAAATATCTTATAAATTTTTGTTATACACAATTTTGTGAGCGATGGATTTTATTTGCTTGCACAAATCCGAACATTTTTTATATATTGTTTTTGTGCGGACTATCTCGACTGAACAAATTAGGTTTGTTCTTAATATTCAATGCACTATATGTTTATTAATAATCTAATCAGCATATAATATCATGATCAAGATTCCCAAAGTCATTTTGCTGATCAAGCCCGAAGGCGCCTTTGATAGACGCCTGCTTCTGGGAATTGCCCAATATGCCCATCTGCATGGCCCATGGGCAATCTTCCATGAAGTTGAACAACGAAAAAGAAATCCTCGCACTTTCAAAAATTTAGGAGCAAACGGGATCATTGCTGATATCCGCGAAACACCCAAAATGGTTTCTCTTTTTGGACTCGATATACCGATCATTACAATAGGTAACCCTGCTTTAGATGATTCCATTTTCCCCAATATTATCAGTAATGCTGACATGATCAGCAAGATGGGGGCAGAGCATTTTTTTGAACGAGGCTTTAAACATTTTGGTTTTTGTAACTATCAGGACTTTTATTGGTCCGTTCATCGTGCTAGCGCGTTTGGTTTCTACGTCAACAGAGCTGGTTTTGACTGTGATATTTATCATCGGATTTCATCCCAGGAGCAGCTTTCCTGGGAAAAAGAGCAGCGATTGCTAATGAAATGGCTGCAAGCCTTATCTAAACCGGTCGCCATTATGGCCTGTAACGATGATTTCGGCAGACAAGTGCTTGAAGCGTGTAAGCTTGGGAATATTGCTGTTCCTGAAGAAGTGGCCGTGCTAGGTGTAGACAACGACGAGATTATATGTAATTTGACCGATCCTCCGCTTTCCAGTGTACACCTCAATACAGAAAAAGCAGGCTATGAGGCTGCAGAGCTGCTTGAGCGATTGATGCATGGCGAAAATATGTCTGGTCAAATGGTTATAACCGAACCAACACACATCGAAGTTAGAAAGTCAACCGACATTCTGGCAATTGAAGACGTTGAAGTGGCAGAAGCCATGCGATTTATCAACAAAAATTTCAGATTTCCTATACAAGTTGAGAATGTAGCCGAGGCTATTGGATTGTCACGAAGATGTCTTAGTACGCGATTTAAAAAAGCTATTGGATCAACTATTAATGGCGAAATATCAAAAACTCGCATAAAACATATTAAGTTTATGCTCTCGGATACACGCCTATCAATTGGAGAAATCGCCTCTAAGTTTGGATTCCAGGGAATTGAAAAACTATCTCGCTTCTTCTACCGCGAAACAGGTATGACACCCACTGAATATCGAAAAAAGAATACATAATGAAGTCTCTAATAATCTGATTTTCGGGGCTTATAAGTATTTGAGTTGTTTTGTGTAAACCGTTTTCATATAATAACTTTTGGGCACTTAAAAATAGTGAATGCTCCACTTTTCATCGGTCAGAGGAGACCCATTCTGCACACCGTTGCATCTATTCGTTCATCTAACAACTAAATCCGTCTATATTATACACCAGATTCCGTAAGCCAATCTTTGCTTTCATCCTTTTCAGTATAATCTGGCGGACTAAACGCTGGATCTGTATCCCAAAGACATGCTCAATCCGGCTGTTAATCTTCGATCTCTTCAAGTGGCCTTGTTTCTCACGCTCGGTCAATTTCTTATGACGGCAAGTCTTATGCTGAAAATATTCCAAGAACTGCCGACCGGCCAATCCATTCAGTTTTTTTTCTTCAACCGATACGTCAAATCCGCCCAGACATCCTGGGTGTAACTGTCTCTATCAAGTAGGTCTTCAAATGCCTGGTTGTTATAAACTACTACATCCATAACGGCTTTGTCACGAATTCATCTCCTCCACCCTCCGATTATACAAAATCAAGCAAATGGCTATATAAAATGTGCATCAAAACTGGTGCACACATAAATCATTTGAATACAGTCACTTATAAATCAATGTTTTTTGAGTTTTATCGGCTATTTGGCTCTTGGGTTGTAGAAAAGTTGTAATACCAAGGAACACAACTATCTATTCTAAAAGGGGTAATTCGTATATATTTGTTCTGTGTTTTGATTCAATTAGAAGGATAGGCTGGCTTCAGTCGAACAGCAAAACCTCCGTTTTGAAGGAGATCGATCGACAGGAGAGTCTCGCGATTTACTGTGCGCATTTCCCTGTGCATGGTAGTATGGGTATCGTCTCGAAAAACAAGAGCATTGTATTGTTTCCCATCGAGCAGAAAATCCAGGGTAATATTCACCGTGCGGGGCGAAGATGTCATCCCTGCGATAAACCAGTCTTGACCCTTGCGTCGAGCGAGGACGATATATTCCGAGGGGGCACCCTCAATAAATCTCGTCTGGTCCCAACTTGAGGGAACATCCTTGATCATCTCGCTGCCAGGCCAGTCGAGAAGCGTTTTACCGTGCTCGGCATAAATCATCAGGCCGGCCTCATAGACGATGGACATAGCCATCTGGTAGGCATGAGAGCCGGGGGATTTGCTGAATCGAATGATAGTATAGCTGACCGGCCCCATCACATTCCGGACATAGGGGATGGTCAGATCGTTTGTGACTGTTGGAGTTCGCTTTTCCATTCCGTTAACCCCTTCCAGAGTCATCAGATTGGGAAATTTCCGCCGTTCTCCCGTCGGAATCGTATTGCCGTGCAATTCCAGCAGGAACTGGTTTTGGATGCCCAAGTCAAAAATCCAATCCCTCATCTGCAAACTCTGCTGGGTATCTTCATAATCCTCCGTAACCCGATTCGGCGGATCGGATAGAGTGTCATGATCAAAGAAATCTATCTTGGCGCCCTTGAGCCCCATTGCTGCATAACGGCGCATGGTCTCGGCAGCCTTTTGGCGGGTATTAAATTCCCGTGTATGAGCCCAGCCTAAAACACCAATTCCTTTCGAGGTCGCATACTCGGTAATCGGTCGAACCGCTTCTTCTCCTCCCCAGCGTTCAGCAAATCCTGCATCGGCCATATAGTATTCCCAGCCCATTTCAGCGGCTGCATCAATCCACATTTTCGGTTTATCGCCATCTTTAGCGATAAAGTCCCACATGACCCGGCCGGACTTTATCCAGTCTTTAGGTGTTCCATCCGGATTCAGCAGGACAGGATGAGTCGGCGGATTGAGATTTTCCGCAAGATAAGATTCCACAATCCCTGCCGGCGTTTTCGGCGAAATGACAATCATTCGCCATGGTGAGTGAAACGGCAACGAAGTATGCACAGGGCCTAATCTGGCCTGGTCCAGCGGAAAACTGAAACGAAAAGTCGAATCCAACCGCATAAAATGCGGCTGGATGTAATGCCCCCCGGTGGCGGCCTGAGCCATCAGGACAAAGTGGTCACGGTCTTTAAGATGCGCCAGAACCGGAATGGACATTCTGTCTCCGGTAATGGGTCCTAAAGCCGATTCATACCCATAATTATTAGGGTGATTCTGGCCCCAATAAGTAAAATTCTCTCCGGCCAGTGAGATATTACTATTTTCTTCGAGAATCGAAATATTCCCTGTTCCCGGAAATACAAAACTGAAAGCCACCCCATTATTATAGGCGCGAAATAGTACTGCCATCTCATGGTTATCTTTATTAAACCGTATTGTCTGTTCATTTGCATGATTATGATAGGTTGATACCTTGCCCTGCGGAAGTATATATGTCTGATCAATCTCTTTAACAGAAGCGTCCACCCATTTCATGCCGGAGCGGAAATCCCCTTTGTCCGTATTTATGCCGATGGAACTGGATGTAATAATCTCCTGACCACGGCT
Source organism: Phycisphaerales bacterium UBA7708 (assembly GCA_002482415.1). Taxonomy (GTDB): domain Bacteria; phylum Planctomycetota; class Phycisphaerae; order Sedimentisphaerales; family Anaerohalosphaeraceae; genus Anaeroglomus. The sequence continues at coordinate 18,303 of DLFY01000166.1, read as the reverse complement.
TTGTACTTTATAAGCCAGCGTCCCCTGGTCTTCATTGAATTCCAACACTGCCTGGACATTCCCATCAGGGGAGGACATCCTGAGTTCTTTTGCTGCACATTTTGCCGGAATCCAGAGTATCGTCGCACATATCACGGTGAACAGGCTTGTTAATCCTTTTGTTAAATCCATCTTATCTGTCCTTTCCATTCGGGCCAGTACACTTTATTTCTATTTTACCGGATTGGAAGCATCTCAATACCACGAAGGGCAACCAGTTCATCTCCTTCTGCCTTCAATGGGCGGATGGCAACCACATATTCGCCGGGCTTTAAGCTGACCTTTCCCACCTTTGTATAAGCATTTTTCCGATTGATGGGTCCGGAAAATATTTGTTGGTCGATTGTCAACTCATAAGTACCCTCATATGCTTCAAGGGCTTGCGAATCGACACTCAACAGCCGGATATCAAATTCCGACGGTTCATTGACACGGATATTCCAGGCAATAACCGCATCCGGGTCCCGCCAGCCTATGGTGCAGTCATTATTCTTTTTGCCATCCTTGAAACGTATACCATCATGCATATCGCTATCAAATACATGCAGGCGATTGACAGGAGTATTGTTCAATAGCAGTCTTGATTCTGAAACTGCGGGTTTACCTTGAACGATCACTTTAATTACACTATCGGCAGCATCAGGCGCTTGTTCAGGAAGAGAAACCTCGACATCCATTTGATTCAATCGTTTGGGGGCAAGTTCAACCTGCCGATCATGATCAAGCAAATGAACCGAACTGACCTGATTTTTTAGCCCGCCTAAAATCAGCTTCCGATTTGCCGGCCAGTCAAACACATGGAGGTATAAGGTATTGTCATTGCAGGTGACGGCACCCCAATTTTGTACCGGCAGTGGAGAACGCTCCATTCCAATAACGGTATGCTTATAGTACTTCATCCAATCCGCAATGCTGCTGAGAATCGCAATATCTTCCGGTGCAAACTTGCCATTGCCCATGGGACCAATATTCATCATTAGATTTCCGCCGCGGCTGACCGCCTTGGCCAGAAGCTGAATAAAATGACCTGCCGGTTTATGGCTGTGGTCATGTTTGCTGTAGCCATACGATTCATTGGTGGTCGGAATTCCTTCCCAGTCGAATTCTTTGACAGGGGCAAATTCGGCTGGCCGGTCGGCGGTTGAACGATAATCCCCGTAATTGCCCCCATCGCCGCCGATTCGACTATTAACGACCGTATCCAGCGTTTCTTCCCTCACGGCATTAAGGACTCGCAGGACTTCCGAAGGCGGCAGTTTGCTGGGTGTATCAAACCAGATAATCGATGGATGATAATTCTGAATCAGTTCACGCACCTGGGGAATGGATTTGTTATCAACATAATTTTGAATTCGGGGAACCATTTCCGGGTGCTGTTTATACCAATCCCGCCCGCCGAACAGACCCAGGTCGCCCCCTGGATTTTGATAATCCCAGTCGTTGCCGGGGGCATCCGGATGTTCCCAGTCAAAAGCGTGGGAATAATAAATACCGAATTTGATACCCTGTTTGAGACACTCATCCCGCAATTGTGCCAGAATATCTTTTCCATACGGGGTGGCATCCACAATATCATAATCCGACACTTTTGAATCGTACATGGCAAAACCGTCATGATGTTTGGAGGTGATGACAATATAGCCCATGCCGGCCGCTTTGGCCATTGAACCCCATTCAGCGGGATTATATTGAATCGGATTAAAACTGGAAACAACCTCCTTGAGATAAACTTCGCGGGGAATCTTGCATTTTCGCATCATGTGCTCGGCATAGCCGCTGACAGGCTGGCCTTTCCATTCGCCGCCGGCCTGAGAATACACCCCCCAGTGGATAAACATGCCGAAGCGGGCCTGATGCCACCATGTGATCCGCTGGTCACGATTTTGCATCGAGTCACGCCACCAAGCCATATCCGGCTGTTTTTGCCGTTCGGTGAGCTCAATCCCGGAAATTAGATTCTCGTTTGATGATGTATTTATTGAGAATGCATTTGTCGTCAAAGACAGTATCACAAAAATGATGACTCCAAATCGGTCTGCCATAATCAGCCTTTCCTGTCAGGGTAGGGACGTTTTTATTCACTTATTTCATGTTATCCATTAATCGCGGATTGTTTACAAAAAGGACCAACTTCCACTACAGTCAGAATTTTAATGACCGACGGCGATTTGGAATACTCATCCGCACCCACATCAGGATGTTCGTCCCGCCGTTGTCCATCCATATCGACAGTGACATAAGGATATGCCCCGATCGCCGAAGCTATGGCGGGACTGCCGGATTGGAGATGATATATTCCATTGATATCGGCCGACAGAAGCGGATCGACGGCCTTAAATCCTTCAGGGGGCATATCTCCCTGACCCTCGGTGTTCCAGCCAATATTACCACTCCATGTTCCGGTGTAGGGTGCCGTCTTGCTGATTGCAGCCATAATGCCACCCCCCTGAATAATATTATTGGCCACCGTGATATTTCGGGCACCAAGGCCGTCCTTTCGTCCGCCCATCTGGTAATGTACCTTATTATTTATAAATGTATTAAATACAACAACACAATCATCCGGCCTGTCGTGGCAGGTCAAGGCGGCCCCATCAATTACTTCACCATCGCCGTTGCCCATGTCAATTCCTTTGGTGTTCGATTCAAAGTAATTGGAGAAGATTCGATGACGGTCGCCATAGATACGAAGTCCATCGGTATTGCGAAAATAATTGCCATACGCCAGACAGTCATTGCCATGCCGCAGGGTAAGCTGAGCACCGGCCGAATCCAGGAAGGTATTATATCGATATGTATTGCCGCAGGATTTATTGGAAATCAGCTCGTTTTCACCCCGACAGCGGGCAAACAGATTATGTTCTATCAGCCCATTGCCTGTGGACATGCTCAGGCCGCTTAATCCAAATCGGATGGTTTCGGCCCCATTGGCCCCGGCACTGGTGAAATCGTGAAAATAGTTATGGTGAATCCAGACCCGCTGAGCGACCTGGTTGCCTTCGCCCCGTACATCGATCATATTGCCAACCGTGTTTTTAGTACGAAATTCATTATAGCTGATTTGAGCATCATCGCCTGCCACAAGCAGATAATAACCCTTTCCCGAACATTCAAAAATGTTGCGTGTGAACTGACAGAAGGTAGCACCGGAATTGATGGTATTGCCCCCGGAGGCATGTGTAAATCGGAAGCCCTTAATGTGAATACAGGCAGCAGGCTTATCCAGGCTAAAGCCATGAGTGCCCCCAAGGGTCACACCACCAACCGTCGTCGCCTCCACGATAATCGGTTTGTCCTCTGTTCCGGCCCGCCTTATACGAATGGGATTTGTGGTTGTATAAATTCCATCTGCCACAATAATGCGATCACCGGGAGAGGCAGTATCAATGGCTGATTGCAGAGTTAAAAGGGAGTCAACATGCAGTGTTGCAGCACTTGCCAAACCAATCCAAATGGCTGCTATCCCTGCAAATACAATATAACGATTTTGAAAGATATTCATTCTTTCTGCTCCATTTATAGTCAAATATTCGAAAAATTAGACGTCATTGCCATTGTCCCCACTGCTGTATCAGAATCCAAAGGTCATTTAAGTCCACCCGATCGTCACCGCCATCAGGGGCAATGTCGGCCGAGAGTGGAATGAACCCTCCGGATAGCCACTGTCCGCTCAAGATATTAAAATCCAATAAATCAATGTTGCCATCACCGTTCAGGTCGGCATTTAATCTGAGCATTGCAGTTTGCTCATCGGAAAAACCGGATAAATGACCGCCGATATTTTCGGCTCGGACTTTATAATAATAACGGGTCTGCAAATCCAGCCCATCGGTATCCACATAAGTGCTTTCAGTCAGACCTTCGGCAATTCGCATATAGCCGGTTTCAGGTATTGTTGAGCGATAGACAATATAATGTGAAAAATCCGACTCGGCATTATCTATCCAATGAAGCATGATTATTCCGTCTCCCGCAACGGCTGCCAAATTCTTCGGAGCAGCGGGAAGCGGCAAGGCCTCAAATACCTGTATCTCGGCAATATTTGTCTGTATATCCGAATAGCTTTGCCCGATGCCGGTCAGTTTCGAGATGCAAAGGTATCGGCCGGATACAGGCATTAGAAAAGGGTATAGCAGCGCTCCATTCGATCCGAGTGTTTCGACGGCTTCCACGTTGGCAGGATTAATCAGAGGAGAAGTAAAACGGACAGCCCCGGAAGCGTCCACCACCTCAACCTGCAAATCACTGAGCCGAGCCAGCAAAGAAGAGTTTGGCGTAGCCCGATTGATAAAAGTAACGCTGCCAACAGATGCATTATTCTGTAAGTCCAGTCGCAACCATGGGCAGGTATCATCAGCCGCACTATTCCAGAATGTATTATACGTATTATCAACCGCCTTATCAGGCGTATAACTGCCACCATAAATACTGCTGGCAGTTGCTGGTTTTCCGGCTGCGATATTCGTGGTTCCGGTAATTGCAGCAATTCGAGCTTTCGGCGACCAATATGGCCCTTTTTGCGTCACGACACGACAGAAAAATGTCCTGCCGTAATCCGAAGGCTGGGTATCTGAAAGAACCAATAGCGGGCTATTCTTGCCGATTCTGGAGTAAGTATCCCCTGATACTTCATGCCACTGGTATTCAAGGATATTATCAGCATCGACAGGTACAATTTCGAAAACAACCGGGTCGCCTTCTTCCAGAGGTCGGTCCCTAGGGCTATCGGGCCGTATCGGAGCCGGCTGGAAACGGTCTTTGCCGGCCCAGTTTTGTATTTCATTCCAGATTCGCCCTTCCCGCTGCTGAGGCAATGTCACATTTTGATATGCGGCCTGTCCCAGCCGGTCAATCAATTGCTGGAAATACAGGCTTCGCGGCGTTACCATTTGCCCATGCGATTCCCACCAGCCGAAAGGTTCTTCGGGAGCCCACGAACCTTCCTTTTTGTTCGCAACAGAACCAATGGCAAAATTCATGGCACCTTGGGGTGCATCACATTTCTGATTGGCAGTCTGGCAATTCCAGAAAACCATTTGTGCACCCGACCACCCATGTCCGGAACCACTGTCTTCACGATTTTCCACAGCAATGGAATTACTGGAATACACATTGTCAAACAAGGTTCCGGTGGACCAGCGGTGATGCGGCCCGCTGTCGGCATGGGACCGATCCGCATAACAATCCACAAAGGCATTTGGTCCGCGTGTTTTTGATCCCAGAACAAAATCATGCCGAGACTCGTGAGAATAACAACGCTGGACAAGAATGCGAGTTGCAGTGCTCTCGATATTAAATGAATACCGACGCCCTCCGGTTATAACGGATTTGGGATCAAGAAAGGCACAGTCCTCAACCGTGATATATTTAGCATAAGCCCCCGTATTAACACAGGAATATGCAAAATACCGGGCTGTAACCCCGCGTACCCAACAGTCCTGAGCATACACAATGCGGATGGCATCCCATGAATGGCTTTCATCGGTATCACCGGCATAACAGGATTCCAGGCGAAGATTTTCGATGCCGCAGTGACGAATTCGCGGGATTGGATTGGGTTTGAAGATTTTTCCTCCGCCATTTTTTTTCTGAATGATATCAACCATAGGCACATCCACGGTAATTTTATTTCCCGAGATTGCTGTAATGATACGTTCATACTCAACAACATATCCTTGGGGCGTCCAGCCCCATTGAGCCATAGCTAATTCATCAATCCAGGCCTGGTTGGGTGTTCGCTGAACAATAATGGTATCCCCCACAGCAAATCCTGAAGCATTTTCCACCTCAAAACTGACTGCTCCGGCCGGGACGTATGAGGAAGTAATCAAACGCGTGGTTCCGCTTTGTGCACTGTAACTGGCGCTGCCGGTACCTACAGCTATTACATCATAGTCTGATGGCGTTACTGCCTCCAGTATTGTCCCCAGCACATCCTGCCCTTCACCCCGCAGGACGACACCTTCGGCTGCAATACGAAGTGTGCTGGATACCTGATACCGCCCCGCCTTGAGCAGCAATGTCCCGCGAAAGCCATTGGCATTCAGGGGCAGAATGGACACGCTATTGATTGCGGCCTGAATCCGTTGAGTATCATCCCCCTCCTGAGGTTCAAGAGTCTGTACCACCGGGATCTCGGGAATAGCCACGCCCCCGCTTCGATATCCACAGGTGGAAAAATCCGGCAGCCGGTTTACGGCATCGGTTTCTCCCTGGTTGACGTAAAAGCCATAGATTAATCGATTGTCGGCTCCAAAATATGCCAGAGTACTCTCTGCTCCATGAATCGTCCTCCCCCATAAAAACAAGAACAGAGATATCCATGCAATGCGTCTGTTCAGAGTACCCAAGCGTATCACAGCCATATTCACTCTATCATCCTCTGAAGTCTGTTCATATAAAGAATCCCGGTACTTGCCCCGCGATACTTATATCGGTGTTTCACTATTCACAGGAGAGCGCCCAACATCAGCGCCCTCCTGCTCGAAATGACATATTACGGACGATCAACCACATCCGGTACTAATTGACCTGTCAGCCAATGGCTGGCCAGATCAACCAGGTCGCTCAGACCCACTTCGCAATTGCCATCCAGATCATACTTGACAAGGACAGGATCATTGGGATTAATACAAGCTGTCCTGCCGAGCGGATCGATATCGGTGAAGGAATACGCAATTGTCACCGGATCTAACGCATAGTTATAAATCTTGATGTCATCCAACTGACCGTTCATGATGGATGTTGGTGCTGTCAGGCCTGGATCCTGCCCTACCGCACCGATCATCATGTTTGCAGCCACGCCATCATTTAATGTTACCGGACCGCTGTTGGCATACGTTCCGTTGCGGTAGATGGTCGCCGTGGTCCCATCGTAGGCAACAACCACCTGTTCCCATTCGTCCACCGGCAAGATCGGCGACGTAACCCCATTTATGTTGCTCTTGAACGTCAGGATGCTGGCGGCGTTATTGCCGATTTCCAACTGCCACATCATATTGCTGGCATACACATTCCGTTTGCCGATCAATCCCTGATACACGGGAGTCGTTGGCTGGCCGGCCCATTTGACCCACAGCGAAAGCGTCAATTGTCCGGAATACTGAGACGGATTCCATGTCCCCGCACTTGCCCAGCCACCGGATGCATCAATCTGTACACTATTATTTGTGAGTGCAGGATTAACACCGGCAACAAAGACCGGACTTCCATTGGGATCGGCATGATGTCCTTCCCCGCTGCTGTCTTCATATTGCCCGCCAACCAGGTTATCCAGTATCCACTGGGCCACTTTCCGCTTGATTCCCAATGCCGCTGTATTGGAATAGACCGTACTGGTTTTCCCATTATAGACATTGGATACTTTGCAGTAATAATACTTTTCATCTGCCGTGGTGGATAACGGGATGTCATAGGCATTCGTCACTGCTCCGCCAATCTGCACATCATCTGCAGGGGTATTATTGGCCGGATCGGACGAAGAGTACCATTGGTATGTTTCAGGAGCGTGCGGGCTGCTGACAAGAACCCTAAACGTTGCAGGCTGACCGGCAGCAATCAGAACATTAACAGGATGTTCAACGATCTCAGGAGCAGGCGTTCTGGTCGTGAACGACCATGCGGAACCTGCTTCGACTACCGGGATTTGATTGGGATCAGCTTCTGGGGTCAACAAGACCGTTGTATCCACACACCAGTAATAGGTCTGATCAAATGCCAGGTTCGATATCGGATCATAACTTGTTCCTGGCTGAGCGGCACTTTTCAGTACTGAGGGATCTCGATTAATAACTTTTGTCTGATTGGGATCCATATAGACATCGTAAGATTGTATTTCAGCAATCGTGGGGTCATCCGGAGCTACCCACGAAAGATTTGTATCCACCGCAATATTGATGGCGTTATTGGCCGGGGACGGATCCTGGGCAATAAGAGATGCCAGTCCTCGATCTCCATCCCAATAAATTTCATCAATATAGGTTCTTGCAGACTGGTTGGAGCGGGTTGGACACACAAACAGGACTCCAGTCAGCGGATTATCGGTTGCCGTGACGAAAGGCAAATCTTCCCCGACTTTATCAGTAAGTGCCGGCAGTGTTGCCGGCCCGGCAGGTCCTGTTGCGGTACTGATATACAAATCGAATGTGTCGGCAGCATTGTCTGCCTCAATCCAGCAGTTATACCACTGTGCACGGGACAAACCTGCCGCAATAACAGCAGCATCCGCAGTGGCTCTGACAAGGCTCATGGAGGATCCATCATCGATGACATGAAATCCTGCAGCAATATAATTGGCTGGATTATTGTTTTGCGCACTGCCCAGGAAATCATCCGTACCTGCCGTGGCAATCAATGGATGCAATCCGATGAACGTATCTGCAACCTGCCCGGCACGAATATAAAAACGGAAAAAGACAAGCCCTTTTTCCGTGTTTTCAATCGGATTTGTAATCCCGGCAAAAGCAATTCCTCGTCCATCGCCTGCAGTCGTCGTCATAAATCGGACGATCATGCTTCCATTTTGTGTTTCAAGATTTACATTTCCGGTTCCATTGGACTGGGTATCCCAAAAGCCGCCCAAAACTCCGGATGCCGGCTTGTTGTCAATATGATTGACCTGGGTGTCAAAGTTTTCCACCTGCAGCAATTCCCCCTGTACACGGAATTCAGCCATGACCAAAATCAAAATGATAAACCAGCTTTTAAGTATTATCTTTTTCATCACTATACCCTTTCATGCTTATGTATTTATTGTGTTAGAATTCCCTCGAGTCGAATCACGGATTACGGACGTTCAACACAATTGGGAACCTGCTGGCAGGCCAGCCAGTTGGCCGCCAGTTCAGCAAAATCTCCAAGGTCAATCTTGCAGTTCTGGTTGAAATCATATTTCACGAGTACAGGGTCTGTTGAATTGATACACACCTTTTCACCGACCGCATCATAATACAGGTAGGCCGCTTCCACCTCATCCACCGCATAATTATAAATCCGCAGGTCGTCAATCAATCCGTTGAAGAACTGGCCGATAACATTGTTGGCATCTCGATTAGCACCAAGCTGGATGTGGTCAACACCATACTGACGGCGAGTCTGGCCGGTTGCCTGGCCAATCTGCACACCATTTCGGTAAATGCGCATGACACCGGTTTCACTGTCTTTGGTAAAGACCCAGTAAATCCAATAGGGATCACCGGTGGACACTACAGCATTACCCACGCCGACTCGGTCATAGGCTGTTCCCGCGTCGGTATTGGTAACATCCAAGTAGACATTGTTGTTGCTCCAGGGGGTATGAATGTTGACCAAGCGATTGCCTGGAGCCGCTTCGGCATAGGCATAGAGTGTTACCGTTCCCACCGTTGACGTATTATTTTTAGCCCAGAAGGCAAATGTCATCTCGGTGCCGGCTTTCGGCAGAGCCGCTGGGGGCAGAATCAGATAATCATTGATCCCATCCAGCATCAGAGCCTGCGAGCCGATTCTACCCGTATCAAATCCTGGGGTCGAATCCACATCTGCGACAGTCCCATCATAACCGCCAATGGAGTCCGTATAGTCATTTTCAAATGCCCATTGACCTGTCTGGCGGGCATACTCCACCCATACGGTATTGGATGTAATGGTTGTGGGACTGTCGGTATTGGACGCCACGCAATAATACTGCCCTTCATCGCTCTGCTGAACACCGCTGATTGTCAGTGTCGGCTCTGTAGCGCCCAAAATTAAACTATTATTCTTGTACCATTGATAATGCGTTGCATTCAGCACGGTTACGGCTAGCACTGCATCCAGTTTGCCATTGGCCAATCCTCGTACCTGATTAACCGGCTGGCTGGTAATTTCCGGAGCCAGCGACATTGTCGTAAAGGAATAAACGCCGCCTTCCAGAGCATTCGGTTCCGTGCTGTAATCAAACTTGCCAATAACATCAACACGCCAGAAGTATGTCTTCAGGTAAGCCATATCGCCAACCCCAAATGGATCATACGATGTTGATGCCTGAACAGATGCAACTTTGACAGAGCTATCTCCGTTTTTCACTTTGGTCTCATTGGGATCAAAATAGACATCATATCCAGTAACGACAAAATTGGGTTCTAGCGATTCCGGTGCAGGGGGATCCCAGGAAAGAACCTGATCAACGGGCACGCGAGTCGCTCCGCTTTTGGGATTGATATTCCGGACTCCCTGACCGGTCATTACGCCGGCGATTTCCGATTCACTCAGAGCCGTGTTGAAAATCTGAACATCATCTATCATGCCAATATAAGCCCATCGTGAAGTGTTATTATAGAAGTCGGTGCCGATGAACAAATCATTCGTATTGGTACTTGGCATTGTGGTCCAGTTGGCCTGCGTGTCCAGTACGCCATTGATATAAAACTTAGCCTGATTTGCTGCAAGGCTGGAATCATACGTCATCGCAACATGCGCCCATGCACTGAGCGGAAGTGCCGTGGAGTAAAGCGTTGCAACATTACCCCAATGCAGATGAAGACGGCGATCTGTCTCCAGACGAATGCCCCATGGCGTGGTGTACCATGCGGATCCGCTGGTCCCACCTTTTTCGATAATCTGACGGGTTGACGTATTACTCGTATTCAGCCACATCGCAATGGTTATTGCGCCAGTAATATTATCAAGAGAGGGGCTGTGCGCAACCCGAATATAACTTCCATTTGCACCGTTGAAATTTAAGACATTGCNNTTGCATCGGTCACTGCCGTTACACCACCAAAGATTGTCCCGTTATTTCCATTGCCCGAGGAATCCACAGCGGTTCCATCATCAAAGGTGTAACGGGCGACCATATCTGCCCCTGCGGGTGCTGTTGCCAGCAGCAGCACCAAACCTAAAAATACCATCCTCATTAATCTTTTCATCTCTGCACCCTTTCACAATAATAGATTGATATCTTTTTATACTGATCCTGCTTGAANNCGCGGCTAAGTACAGCAGCTTCAACTACTTGCTTCTTTTGCTCGCGGAATAATCATGCCCATTGGGCATATCACTCAATCCGATTTCGGATTCAATCCAGACGCTTTTTACGAGTCTGTCAGGCTCGTTTTTTCATCCACATGCTCCATGTGTCGGGTTAATACTTGTTATTGGCCGGTGACAACACAACTCAACTGAGGTTCCGAAAAAAAAGCCCATCCCAAATGAAGGCTTTTGTCCCGCCCTTCTGTTGTCATTAATGTCAAAAACCGGTCATTCTCCGTCAACTCCAGTTCCACCTTACGCAGATCCGACAAGTAATTAATATCGACAGCACGAAATCGTTCAACGCCATCCACTAAAACAAAAAAATCAGAATAATCGTCGATTTTTACAGATTGCTCCGGTCCCTGAACAACACCGCACTTTGCCGAAAAACGGGTAATACGCCCTTCGGAAGGCAATGATTTGCGAATCTGATCCAGATCAAATGTAATCCCGAGGTTGGAATGCAGTGTGATAGCCGGACGTTCTGCAGTCCCGTATATTTTTCCTTTGAACTGCAAGGGGTAATCTACGTAACCCTTATCTCCTATTTTCAGCGGCAGAATCGAACCATTAAACACACCATAATAACTTTCTCCCATGGTCGGCTGGCATTCATAGAGATGCCCCTGAGAAGTTACCTGAATCGGGCCCTTGCTGCCATCGGGGATGAAAATACCATCGATATAATCCAGCTCCTGCACAGTGACATAGGGTGTTTTTCGCTGAAGACGTTCACGGGGTACGGAATCGATAAGCATTCCGCTTCGCAGGTCAATACACATATTCTGACGGCCGGTCCCAAGACCGTTCCCCCCGCCGACAATATCTGATAAATCCAGCGGTTGCCCCCGCCAGATAAAATTCGTCTTGGAATTGATCCCCTGAACAAATGTTCCGCCTTTAAAAGTGATTTCCTGAATGCTCTCCGATTGCTGTTTCACCCGGCGAGCCTGATTTTCATAGACGATCTGAGATTGACGAGTATCGGCCTTCGTCCCAGCCACCAGAGAGACCTTGCCGTCCAGAACGTGAATATCTGTATTCCCGGAATTGTCCGCGTAGACTCCAAAGCCAGTACCCAAGTCGATAATTTTGGCATTGGGGGCACTGACAATAAATCCCACTATACGGCTGGGGACATAAGCATACAACCGGCCGGAATACAACGCAATTTCGTCGTAGGTAATGGGTTCAAAGGCACATGGACCTTCGACTAATATCTCAGCGCCGTTGTCATATTTGATTTTTACAATACCGCTGGTAAGCCGATAAATACCTTGCCTGGTAAATAACTGTTCACCGGTTTTGGCGACAATACCCGACATATCCCACTTGGGATTAACCATATCGTCCAGAACTGCCACAGGCTCCGAGATTATTTTGGGATTCAGATGAACATAAACCAGCATAAAAATAAGTGCTGCCAAAGAAGCAAATGTGGTGAACCATGCCAAGGTGTTAAATTTCCCGTGAGATTTTTCAATATGAGTCTTGTCGGGAATCAAAGTGCCCAGCTCACATTTATCCCGAATAGCTTCCAGCGCCACCGTCGGGGCGGTTTTTTCTTCTTTCAGCAGTGCTTCCCAAAAATCGGCTGCACAGGCACCTTTTGAATCCATAAAACTGCTGACTACTTTTTGGGTATCCTGGCTGTTCAGAGTTTCATAAATGCTTCGGTGAATGCAGGATTCGATCACATACTGTTCTATATGTGACGGATCCGCTTTGAGCCATTCCAGAAGCTTTTGCCGATCTTCTTCGCTCAAAACACCATCGAAATAACAGGTCAATAATAATTCCTTATCCATGTCGTCCAGTCTCATTTATCTGTAAGGTGTGATCTACACATTCACGCAAAGATGTCCGAATGCGATGCAGCAGAATAAATACGGCATTTTGTGAGATACCGATATTCTGCCCGATTCGTCGGGCATCCATACCGCGAAGATACCGTAACTGCAGGATTTCTTTCCAGCGTCCCTGAATTTTATTCAGGCATTGATCCAATGCTTTTTTAATGTCATGCAAATCTGTGGCTTTTTCCTGATATACCTGTGCGATTTTCTGTACCAGTTCATCGTCAAAGATATGCTTATCCCGCCCTATTTTTCGGTAATAATGCAGAATTTCATTTCGAGCGATCCCGATCGCCCATGCGGTAAAGGGAATTTGCTTATTGTATTTATCGAAAGAGCGAACAATCGCCATGGCTACATTTTGTAATACATCATTGGCATCTTCAAAATTGGGGATTGCAGAGGAAATAAATGCGGCCACAATGGACTGCGATTGTGTCCAATAAAGAGTGATTTCTTCTGTTTTTTTGTCCTGATCCATCTGGCAACCTTTATTTCACTGCAGTAACAGCATCCATCGCCTCCGTTACTAGTATTTTCCCACAAACGGCACAAACTTTTGATAAAAATCTGTAAATTTGAAAGCTATGCAAGAATTTATTAATCACGATACTGTAATACATGATATGCTATGTACATATATAAAGAGATTCGTCGCACATTACACCTGTTATTTATTCGACATTTTTCATCCAGTATATTATTTCACCTGTATTAATTCCGCGCCATGTGAAGCGACAGTCATCTGGAATTGCCCTTCAAATTGCCCAAGGTCTCTTTGACGCCATAGATCTCGAACCGTTCTTTTTCCTGAAAGATTCAATTCGGACCATTTTGCTGTCACAGCGGCATCTTTGTCTCCCAAATTAAACAACCCGACGGCCGTGGAACCATCTTCCAGTGGTTTGGCATAAACCCGAAGATTATCCTGTTGACTCACCTTCAAGGCTTGTCTGCCAAGGGAATCCTGGTTGACAGCCAAAACTTCGTCATTGGTCAGCAGATTTAAAGTAAATGCATCCAGTTTTTCCAGATCACAACCCAGCAGGAGTGGCGAATTTACCAGACACCACAGGGTGATATGAGTGTACTGCTCATCCGGCGTCAGCTTCGTGAGATGAGGTTCTCCCCACCCCACATACCCCACAACCAGCATATCCGGATCATTCCAGTGTCCTGGGCCGGAATAGGGAGCCCATTTATCAACGCCAAATCCTTTAGGATTCATGGACTCCCATGTATCCCTGATGTCACCGGAGGTACGCCAGCAGTTGGCAAGTTTGCTCAAATCCTGGATATTCTGAAAGGGTGTGCTATTGGACAGGCTCAGGATTATATCACGGCCGCTGGACCGCAGAGCCTCATACATTTCCCTGGTTTCCGGCAATTCAATCGGATTCCAATCGTATTTAAGATAATCAATACCCCATGCCGCCCATTGTTTGGCATCGTTTGTGACAAATGAATACTTGCCTATGGCCCAGGGCAGTATTTTTTTATTGACATTGCCTTTTTTGGGAATGGTGGGTTTTTCCCATGTGCCCTCCGGATTTTCCGATGTACTGCCAATATAAACCGCATACGATGTTGTCCAGGGTGTTGAGTAAATCCCGACTTTCAGTCCCATTGCATGAATCTCATCACATAATGCTTTCATGTTCGGAAATTTTTCATTGCCCTGAATTCCATTAAATTCGCCTCCGCGCTTACCCTGCCAGGCATCATCGATATTGATGTAACTCCAGCCATGATTAATCAATCCGGAAGAAACCATGCCGCGAGCGCTGCGGAGTACTTTGTCGGCGGTCACCCTGCTGCCCCAGCAATTCCAGCTATTCCACCCTAATGGCGGTGTTAACGCTATCGTTTCTCCCACCACAATTGTAAATTTCTTTTCACTGGCACCCTTTGCATTATTTGCACGAAGGGTGAGAGAATATCGACCGGGTTCTTTAACAGAACCGCTAAGCTGACCGGTTTCGGGATCCACCTGAAGACCATCTGGTAAATTGTCCACTGAAAAAGTCATCGGCCTGTCACCCGTAGCGGGAATGCGATAAACTAACGGGTGTTCCGGCCGGACACCGAACACCGACGGCCCGTTGAGTCGAGGTGCAGCCGGAGGCAGAGGAGTTCGAATCATTGGAGNNGTGCCTGCTGGGCAAATCCTCTCTGCCAAGATATAAAAACACACAAGACCGATATTGTCCACATTGCCTTGAACATCTTGACTCGATCTGTAATAATCCTTTGCATCATTTTTGATTTCCTTCGCAATAAAGCCAGTGATTGATTATCCCATAACCAAAGGTTCTTCCATATTTTCTTCCAAAGGCTCGGATTTGTCCAGTTCTACAACAATAACACTATCATATTGGCTGGGTGCTGCCTGAGGAACATGAATAAAAAGACTTCGTTCATGAGCATCGAAATTCAGCGAGGTCTTAGCCGGATCAGCCAGCAGATAGATTTTTTTTACCATCTTTCCTTTCATGCCCTCCATGAAAATAATTTGGTTTTCAGGCCAACTAAAGACATGAAGAAACAATTTTCCGGGTTTTTGGGTCATACAGCCTTCCACTTTAAGACGGATATTCGCCTGGGACGGCCCTGATTCAGAACTATAAATAGACTCTCCATTAATCTTTAACCATTGTCCGACCTCCTTGAGGATTTTCGCAGATTCATCCGGAATCATTCCATCAGCTGTCGGCCCCACATTCAGGAGATAATTCCCCCCTTTGCTGGCAACGTCAACCAGATTTCGAACAATGGTCCTGGCGTCTTTCCAGTCATGGTCATTTCTGTTATATCCCCAGTGTTTATTCAAGGTCATGCAGACCTCGAAGGCCGTGTTGAGTGTTCCTTCCGGAATCTGCTGTTCCGGCGTGCCGTAATCAGCCCCAAACCCCAACCGATTATTGATCAGGCAGGACGGCTGCAATCGATGAATCATATCGACCAGATTCTGGCCATCAAGCAGCTTCTTGCGATCATAGTTTCTGAAAGAACCGCCACCGTCAAACCATAAAATTCCAACCTGGCCGTAGTTTGTCAGAAGTTCTTCAACCTGGTCCTTCATATATTTCGCATAAACATCTAAATTGGCATGTGGATTCGAAACGCCATGATACCCGGTGGGATATTCCTTGCGTATTTGAGAAAATTTCCGCGGAAATTCGGGGTGATGCCAATCCACAACTGAATAATAAACACAAAACTGAATATCCTGTTTTTTACATTCGATTGCAAGCTCTCGCAAGGGATCCCGCTTGAACGGAGTGGCATCCACAATGTCATAGTCGGTATACTTTGAATCATACATGCAAAAACCATCATGATGTTTAGCTGTAACAACCAGATAATTCATTCCGGCGGCTTTGGCCAGACTAATCCAGGCTTTGGCATCAAACGCCACAGGATTAAACCTTGCGGCAAAAGCTTCATACTCCTTGACCGGAATGTTGGCTTGCAGCATAATCCATTCGGCATAATTGGTTTTGCCATTCCACTCGCCGGCCGGTAATGCATATAATCCCCAGTGGATAAACATACCGAATTTCTGCTGATTAAACTGTTCCATACGAGCTGCTTTTGCTGTCTGGTATTGCTCTGTCTGAGCGGTCTTGCATCCAATTAAACTACCTGCAAGAATTAAGCTTGCGATCGTGACAATCCTTTGCATGGTTGAATTCTATCCTTTCACTATTTTTGTCGCCTATAACACATTTACCTTCTAAAAGCATCTCTGTGACGCCTTTAATTTCCCTGTAGATGCTCCATCTTTCGATAAATATTATTTTTATTAAAAAAAGTCTTTTTCTGATGTAAAAACAAGGCTAAAATCAGATTTGTTCTTTATTCTTATTTTGTTTAGCATGACAATATCTGTATATTGTCCATTAAATCTTAAAATAATCTATTGCTTTTTGGTGTAATCTAAATATTTCTTATCAGGCAGTATTTGCAATTGTAGTTTATCTGGTATGCAAAACTCGCAAAATTTCACAGACGGTCATGAATGATAAATTTAAATCAGAAAGGCCAGATATGATTAAAAGCCATGTTTTTCTTCATATATCAATCCTTTTTTCCTCCTTATTCAGTACAGCCGCTTCAGGGCAGGATTTTATACCACACACTCGCCTTACTCATCACTGGGAATTTTCCAAAGGAGACCTTGGCGGTGTTTGGGAGGCACTACGCAGTGACTCACTGAGCGGCAATTTACCTGAATGGAAAACCATCGATATTCCGCATTGTTTTAATGCTTATGATTCAGTTGATCCGGACATGCCATACTATCAAGGCCCGGCATGGTATCGCACTCAACTGACTATCGACAATCCACATCCAAATGGGCGAACTCTGCTGCATTTCGAAGGCGTCAGCCAGAAAACTGAAGTATATATCAATACGGAAATAGTAGGCTCTCATAGTGGGGGGTATGATGAATTTACCATTGATATTACCGATGCTGTCAATCGTTATAAGAGGCTTTCGGATTTTATATCAGGCTCCAAGGATCGGATTTCCAAAAAAGGAACCATCCCTCTGGTCATTCGATGCGATAATTCCCGAGACCTCGAAATGATTCCTTCTAACCTTAGTGATTTTAATCTGTATGGGGGCCTCTATCGGTATGTTAACCTGGTTTATGAGCCTGCAATTTCGCTGGACCGAATTCATCTTCAAACTGAACGGCAAAGCGACGGAACATGGCGGATACTATCGCAGGGACGCCTGCATAATCCTCAATTATCGAAGGATAGTGTTTCCCTGGATATACAGATTCTGCAACCGAATGGCCAATCGATTTATCATAGTCAGAAAATCCTGAATCCATGGGACAATATGGCTCCATTATTCGAGTATGCAATCCAAAATCCCATCCTGTGGTCTCCGGATTCCCCAGAATTGTATCAATGCATAGTTTCTCTTGAAACAAAAGAAGGAAAATCCTCGATTCAGGAATCGTTTGGTCTTCGGTGGTTTGAATTTAAAGAAAATGGTCCGTTTTTTTTGAACGGCAAACAATTGTTTCTTCGCGGAACCCATCGCCATGAAGACTTCGCCGGCCTGGCGGCCGCCATTCCAGAGGAGCTAATTGTTAAAGAAATACAGATGATCAAGTATATGGGGGCAAACTTTATTCGGCTGGGACATTATCAGCAATCCCGTATCGTTCTGGAATCGTGTAACAAATTGGGTATCCTTGTCTGGGAGGAGATTCCGTGGTGCCGCGGCGGGCTTGGTGGAAAACGCTATCAACAGCAGGCTCGAGACATGCTGCGGGCTATGATTGACCAGCATTTCAACCATCCGTCAGTGATGATCTGGGGACTGGGCAATGAAAATGACTGGCCGGGTGATTTTGAGCAATTTAATAAAGACGAGATTCGAACCTTCATGCAAG
>DLFY01000188.1:6678-6870 GCA_002482415.1 Phycisphaerales bacterium UBA7708 | reverse complement strand
TATTTGCAAATATTGAAAAGCCAAGCGCTTCGATAGAAATTGAAAATCCGAAAACTGTATAATTCAAAAAATCGCTACAGAAAAAGACACACCTGCTCCAGCAGATTCATCATGTTCAGCAAGTTGACCGGCACAACGCCAGCACGTTACCGAACGGATCGACAGTTGGCTGCGCCAGTTCGTCTACATGCG
>DLFY01000188.1:2790-6666 GCA_002482415.1 Phycisphaerales bacterium UBA7708 | reverse complement strand
GTCCGCCTCCAGAAATCCTGTGCCATCCTGCGGGAATTGATTCCACCCAGGACCTGGGCCACGGCGACGGACAACAGGCGAGGAACTGCGTTCCCAGATCCTACGGCGGATGCGCGAAAACGCTCAGCCCCAGATGGTCTTCCAAAGATAAAGGGTATAATCATAAATTCATTCACGCCTAAACAACCACTTTGACCAGTTGCGCGCAGTTGATATATGAACTAAACAATGATATTATATACTTAAATATGCATCACAAACATTATTATAAATTTTTTTCCTAAAACGAAAGGTAGATAGTCGATCCTGAAAAACTGTTAAAACGCCACGTCAGGCACAGGCCTGTCCGGGCTGAACATTGGGCCGAAGTATGTGCCCAAGGAATTTGAGGCACAAAAAATACAGAATCCGGATGAACTTCCGGAAATTGAACGCAGCACAGGCCATGAACAGATTCACGGAGTCGCCGACCTGGCCTTTGAGATAATTGCGCAGCATCCTGTGGTCGTTCTTTGAGGTGGCCGATGATTGGCTCGATGGCCGCACGCCGACGGAACCGTTCTCTGGCTTGACGTTTGTCGGAAGCTGTTTTCGTCCGATTGCCTGACTCGGGGATTTCGATGCTGGTCACGCCGATCTTGCGTTTACCGCGGTATCCTCGGTCGCAGATCGCCATGGTCGGCCGTTGCCCCACGATGCTTTCGACTTGAGACAGAACCGCAGGCAGCGTGTGACCGTCGAAAGGATTGTCCTCGAAGGACAGGGCACCGACGATGATGCCGCTGGTCTTGGTCACGGTCACGGATGCCTTGGCACCGAATTCGTATTTCTTGTGGGCCTTGCCTTTGCTGATGCAGGACACTCCGGGTTCGTGGAGGCTGTAGATCTTGCCTGAGTCGGATCTCTGCTGGCGCTGCACGCGATCGTAAAGGTCCAAGACCTGCTGATGGATAACCAGCGATTCCGGAGAGAGCTTGCGTTTCAGTTCGCGGACCAGGATGCCGGCGATGGTCCGCAAACGCCTGACGGCCCGCTGGGATTCGCCCTGTCTGCGACCTTTTGATTTGAACCGGATGGTCCGCAGCAGCGACTTGATTTCGCGCTGGTAGCTGCGCCGGAGTTTGACGTCTTCCAGCTTGGCCATGGTGTGGCACCGCGTCACAATTTTGGTCAGGAGCTTGGCATCCGTGGGAAAGGTGATGTTCTTTTCCTGCACGGTTGAGTCCACAACGACCTCGGCTTCTTTGGCCCTGTCACCGTGGAGGGTCACGGAAACCTCGAAGATCTTGCGGACTCCGTCTTCTCCGATGCGGCGTCGGAAATAGGTCAGCTCTGACGGATCACAGGGCAGCTTCCAGGTGAACCGTTGCTGGCCGCAGAAGGCCTGGAAATACGGGTTCTGGACCCAAGCCTCGACAACGCGCTCATCACTCAAGTTTTCAAGCTGCTTGAGAATGAGGAGACCGACCATCAATCGGACAGGTTTTCCGGGGCGACCGGAAGAAGCATAAAGCGGCCTGAAGCTATCCTCGAACACCTGCCACGGGATGACCTTGGCCAATCCGAGAAGGTGGTTTCGAGGATCAAGTTGATCAAGCAGATCCGGGCAAAGGAAGCTGCGCTGGCGGTCCGATTTTTTGGGCTGCATCGTTGATAACCTCGGAGTGATTTCGACCAGAAAATTGCATTTTTCACTGCATACTGGTTATTCGAAATACGTTATTTCCGAGTAAATTTCAATTTATTTCAATATATTGTCATATTTTCAGGGCCGACTAGATATTAAATTGAATATAGCATTTTCTTATTTTGAAAATGTTTTTCTAAAGACATTCATCAATGTTTATATTTGAACTTTTCAATAATTTAATTTTTTTAAAATTGAACATTTCAATACATAATATAAATTTTCATATTTACCTGTTAAAAGATTTAAATTATGAATAAAAATGAACACTTTGGGCTCGACTTTGAGACATTCGCACGCCTCATTGACAATTTACATGATGAAATCATTATTTATGACAACAACTATCGCATGCTATACGTAAACAAAGCATGCATGAGGCATTACGGCTTTACGCAAGAGGAAATGGTCGGCCTCCCATTTTGGGAAGTTGTCGAAAAATACGCCGGCTGGAATCGACCTATTTTACCAGCAATGTATAAACACAAACGATCCATCAAGCAGCAACAGAAAACATTTCTTGGCCTTGACGTTCTGACTATCGGAGTGCCAATTTTTGATACTGCAGGAGAAGTTGAATACGTCGTTCTCAGCATCCGTGACGACTTCCACAAGGAACAGATTCCCACCCTTGATGAACTTGAAACTACGACAGAAGTAGTCGAATCTTCGCGCCCCGGGGATCTCATTTACCATAGCGCAGCCATGGCAAATGTCATTCAATCTGCAAGAAAGGTGGCAAGCTTGAGCGCCCCCTGCATGATCCTTGGCGAATCAGGCTGCGGCAAAAGCTTGCTAGCAAAATTCATCCATTCGAACAGCACCCGGAGCGAGGGACCGTTCGTGGTTGTCAACTGTGCGGCCATTCCGGAACAATTGTTTGAATCCGAACTCTTCGGGCATGTGAAAGGCGCTTTCTCTGGTGCGACTATAACTCGCGGTGGCCTGCTTGCAAAGGCCAGAGGTGGCACCCTTTTTCTCGATGAAATCTCTGAACTGCCTTTGCCCATGCAGGCCAAGCTCCTTCATGTGGTACAGGAAATGGAATACCGACCAGTGGGCAGTTCCACCACAGTCAAAGCTGATGTTCGTATATTGGCGGCGTCAAACCGAAATTTGGAGCGCATGATCTTTGACCGCGCCTTCCGTCAGGATCTTTTTTTTCGACTGAATGTCTTTGACATAACCATCCCACCACTTCGGGATCGCAGAGAGGACCTGATCCCGCTGATATTTTACTTCCTCAACCGCTACGGAGATAAATACGGGGAAGTCAAACAGCTTTCACCCGAAGCACAGACAGCCCTTAGCCAACACCATTGGCCAGGAAACGTCCGCGAATTAGCCCACCTCGTAGAGAGATTAGTTGTGACCACTGAGGACAAAACCATCACCGTTGATCATCTACCCACGACAATCTATCAAAATTCACCAACGTTGCCGATTAAATTGTACGGCTCACTCGAAGCAACGATGGAAGCCGTAGAACGAAAAATCATCCTTGACGCCAAGGCTACGCATGGCAGCTCACGCAATGTGGCCAAAGCCTTAGGAATCAGTCAGTCACGTGCCACACGCCTCATTCGTAAATATTCTCCAATTTCCGAATCATAACTGACTCGCGAGTCTAAATTAACTCGCATTCGAAAGCTCAAAGTAACTAGCCCGTTAATACACACCGAGTCAAATCAGACTCACATCCGCCGCGTTAGCAGGTTGTACAAACAACCAATTCTATTATCCATCTGTCTGAATTTAAGACATATATTTTTCGCTGATAAACTACGACTTCTTGGCATGTCAGTTGCTGAATACGTGGAAACGAAAGTCAAAAACTTCATGTAATCATGAAAAGAAGAATTTTGACGAGTTGGCAAAGGCAATGAAACGCCACATTCATCAGATCCTGAAAGCAATTGAACAGGCCCAAGACGTGAGGAAAGTGACTTCTCACAGGGATGAAGAGTTCGGGATACAGATGAAAAACACATGCTTTGAGAGGAAAACATGTTCAAGAATCAAGTAGTCATTGGCTCGCTTTACGCATTGCTTGCTACTGTCCTTTGGGCAGGAGCATTCATCATCGCCCGTCTTGCGGTCGGAGAAATCTCGCCCATGACACTCGGGGCCACTCGTTGGGGCATGGCGTTACTCATCCTTTGCACATTCACTTTGCCCAGAGTGAAGCG
>DLFY01000188.1:0-2765 GCA_002482415.1 Phycisphaerales bacterium UBA7708 | reverse complement strand
ATCGCTGCTGCCGCATTCGGCGTGGCAGCATACTCCCCGCTTAGCTATTTTGCAGCTCAAACCACTTCGGCCATCAACCTGTCATTGCTGTCTGTCACTACGCCGATTTTCATTGTCATTATTGCCGCAGCCATGGGCCAGAAACAGTCTCTCAACACATGGGCCGGCTGTATCGTAGCACTACTTGGTTCATTCTACCTGGTTTCTGGTGGCGACATAAGCCAAATATTAGGCATGCAATTTGCGGCAGGTGACATCCTTATGTTGGCTGCAGCTGTAGGTTTTGCCGTTTATAGCATCATCCTAAAAAAGACCCCAGAAGGACTTTCTAGCATCACTATCATGACGCTCATGGCATTCTTTGCAGTGTTAATGCTAATCCCTTGTGTAATCTGGGAATCTACCCAACCTAGTATGGTATTTAATCTGAACTTCGTTGTATTTTTCTCCATCATTTTCTCCGCCATCTGCTCCTCAATTATTGCCTGGTGGACGTGGAACATCGGCTTAACGAAGGCTGGCCCCGAACTGTGTGGCATGATTTACTACTCCCTTCCCCTTTGGGGAGGCATTTTTGCCTATATCTTCCTCGGCGAAAAGATGAACTCCGTGCACTTCATTTCTGGAGCACTGATTATAGGCGGCATTGTCTGGGCTANNACAGACCACCTCGTGGTCAACGAAGCATAGTCAACTACAACTAACAATAAGTACATGGCTTAAGCGACACCGAACTTAATTTCTCGCTATTGTCGAAGAGGATAACATGTCTTGTCCGACCGCAATATGTAAGAAAATTTAATATTTTTTACGCTGCATATGAATATGCGTGCGCTAAAAAGGAACCCTACATGGACAACAATCTTAAGCAGCTCATTCACCTGACTGTTAATGATGAAATTCAGGCGATAATTGTAGAACCGCACTGGACACTCTCTAAAGTTCTACGCAATGACTGTGGACACACCGGACTCAAGGAAGCATGCGGCGAAGGTGCTTGTGGGGCATGTACCGTGCTCATCGACGGCGTTGCCGTGCCGTCTTGTATGGTCTTGGCGGTGGAACAGGAAGGAAAAAAAATTGAAACCATCGAAGGATTAAGCAAAGACGGCCATTTGCACCCTATTCAAGAAGCATGGCTCGAAGAGTACGGAGCGCAGTGTGGCTTCTGCTCTCCAGGAATGATCATGAGTACCAAATCATTACTGGCAAACAAGCCAAATCCTACTGATGACGAGATCAAAGAGGCTCTTGGAGGGAATATCTGCATTTGCAATAACTACGAACACATACTAAATGCAGTCCGTACAGCAGCCAAAAAATTGACCCAAAATGGTGGAGGTGCAGCATAATGATGGAATTCACTTCTATCGGCAGAAGCGTACGCCAGAAGGACGGCCAAGCCCGCGTTACCGGCAAAGCCAAATATTACGCTGATTTTGGCCTGCCAGGCATGCTTCAAATCCGTATTTTACGCAGTCCGCTTCCAGCTGCCGACATCATATCTATTGATACAAGCGATGCAAAAATCCATCCCGGAGTACATCTCGTCATGACTCACGAGAACTACCCGAAAGCATTCCGCAAATCGCTCTACTACGTAGGTGACCTCGTAGCTGCTGTTGTTGCAGACGACGAAACTATCGCTGAAGAGGCGTTGAATCTTATAAAAGTTGAATACAAAAAGAAAAAGCCGGTCTTAAGCCTTGAAGACGCAATAATTGAGGATGCACCTCAAGTGTTCGACGGTGTGGACAACCTACAAGATTGGGCATTTCATGCATATTTGAGCGATCGCGACCCAGAAAACGGGTTATTTAAAACCAAGACTCCTGCCGACTACAATGGATTTGGCGACATAGAAATTGGATTCAATGAATCTGACTATATTATTGAACAAAAGCACCTCAAATATGCCTACTGTAAAGGACCAGCAATGGAACCTCGTGGTTGCTCTGCCCATTTCGACGGAACTAAACTGCAGGTTTACACTCATTCGCAGGGGATGCATGATGAAAAGCTCTGCCTAGCTCAAGCGTTAGACATCCCGTCTTCCATGATCAACTATGTCTCCCCTTTCACGGGATCAAGCTTTGGTGGAAAAAACGCATTCCCTTTGGACAGAAACATCGCCTCTCACTACCTTGTAATCGCAGGACTGGCCTGCCTTGATCTCAAACAACCAGTTCACTGCCCGTATTCCCGTGAGGAGGAGATGGTCAGCGGCTGGTCTCGTGGTTCCGATACCGATGTCAAAATCGGTTTTACGAAGGACGGGATTTTAACCACCATGGACATGACGCATCGACAGGAAACCGGCGCAGGTGGGGACAAATATCCGGCCAAGAACGCCATGCTAGCGACGGGTGCAGTTTTATATTCCCGCAACTGCAAGCACCTACGTGGCAAAATTCAGTACGTGAACACCAACCGCTTTCCAGCCGCAGGCTGGCAGGGTTACGGCGCGCCTGAAGGCACCTTCGCAGTAGAAACAACCATGGATATTGCCGCCTACGAACTAGGTATTGATCCCGTGGAAATCCGTAAGAGGAACTGCATGCGTTCAGGCGACGTTGATTCCGGCTGGGACCCGCTTACCTACATATCTGCATTTATATCCTCCTCCGGTATCCGGGATTGCCTCGATGCAGGCGCCAAAGCGTTGGACTGGAATAACACATGGCGGCATCCGTCCGAAAAAACGGGACGCATACGTCACGGCATGGGAGTGGCAATTTTCGCGATGGGTGCGGGCCGCCCCGGAC
>DLFY01000009.1:1989-3860 GCA_002482415.1 Phycisphaerales bacterium UBA7708 | reverse complement strand
AAAAGATACATCACCCCTGCTTCGCAGGCCGGTGATGGTCTATCTTTTTGCGGCGATTCTGGCGGCGGCCTCCGGCGTGCATCTTTATACGATGGAATATGCCTATGCCCTCGTGCGGGTCTGGGGGGATTTTCTGCCCGTGGTTGCGATTGTTTCGCTGCTGGGGCTGGAAATCGCGCGGCATACCGGCCGGCGTTCGGTGCCGATGGAAACGGCCATCGCCCTGATTCCGCTGGCCGCGACGCTGTGGGCCATTTATGAAAGAGTCATCGGCAGCACCGGGCAGTTCGGCCTTGGGTGGATTGCCTATCCGCCTGTCCTGCTGGCTTTGTGCGGTGCGGTAGTGGCGGGTCTGGCTTACCTGCATCGGTGGCAGCATCTCTATTTCGCGGCCGCAGCTTATGGGCTGGGTGTGATTTTGACGGCGGGCTATTCCATCCAGCACCCGCACGCCCTCAATACGCTGGCCTTCGGCGCAACATTAACCACAATCCTGCTGATGTATGGTATCTATATTCGCAATCCGCATGTCTGCCTGACGGCAGTGTTTGTTCTGTGCATCGGCCTATTGTTCTCGGAACGCTTCGGGGCCATGGCCGCCGGCCAGCATCTGACCCGCGGCGGCGGCGTGATGGGGCTGTTCGGCGGGGCCTGTATCCTGTGCTATCTGCTCTGGGACCAGCAGCTTAATAAGCACCTCCGCATCTTCGGCACACTGTGCCTGGCGGCGTTTCTGTTCGACTGCCTGCCGTATCCATTCCACTGGCGGTATCTGGCCGTCTTTTCCGCGGCGATCATCCTGTTCTGGCTGATCTGGCTGCAGAATAAGGATATTGTGGTCATCGGCCTGCTGTGCCTGCCGCTGCTGCTGCGGTTGTATATCGCATCCAAAAGCATCGCAGCCTGGCGGGCCATCATCCTGGGCTTTGCCCTGCTGGCAGGCGGGGCCGTCCTGAGCCTCTGGAAAAACCGCCAGAAACAACTGCAATAACCACCCTGTCGAAAAAGGAGACCTTACTATGGAACAGAAAAACGGATTATCACTGGTCGGATTGATATTTACGATTGTTATTGTTTTATTCGGATTGGCAATCCTCATGCCTCTGCATGGAAGAAAACCAAACATTGCCAGACGAGTTATCTGTGGAACCAACCTCAAAGGACTTGGCAACGCCATGATGGTCTATGCAAACGATTATGACGGAAATTATCTGCAGCTTCCCGGTATAGGGCCATGGTCTAAGGAACTGGGATTTGCATTTGATCTGGAAAAGCCCGACTTCATTGCCAAGGGAGCCGAAGGAAAAACATCCCGCACGATTACTGCAAGCTGGTATCTGCTGGTAAGAGAGGCAGATGTTTCACCGAAAAGTTTTGTTTGTCCAACTTCTAAACAAAAAGATTTTGATGGTAAGAATTCGGCAAATCGAGATCTTGTCGATTTGTGGGATTTTGGAAATAATCCTTACCAGCATGTCAGCTATGCCATGCATAATCCCTATGGAAAATTTCCTGCACATCGAACTCGTCCAGCTTCATTTGCTGTTGCCGCCGATATGAATCCATGGATGGTTAATGGCGATTTCATTCAGGCTGGAAAGAATAACACCCAGCCTCAGATTATCACCTTGACCGACAACGCGACATGGAAACTTGGAAATTCATATCATCATCGGATAAAGCGAGACATGGAAGGGCAGAATGTCTTGTATGCCGATGGACATACTGCTTATGAAACCCGGCCGAATGTCGGCGTACACTACGACAATATCTACACCTACTGGAGCACCGAGAAAGAGCCGGGTGAGCAGGATATTCAGGGCGGCACGGCACCGACCGGACGAACGGCGGACAATGACGCCAAATCCGAA
>DLFY01000009.1:0-1916 GCA_002482415.1 Phycisphaerales bacterium UBA7708 | reverse complement strand
CTGCATTGACGAAAATAGGTTTGATCACAGTTTGTATTTTAATATTTTTCATGCTGGAATTGGGATTCCGCGTATGCTATTGTGCAAGAAAGAGTGCAACAAGAACCTTTTGCGGCCAAAATCTCCGGACCCTCAGTTTGGCTATGAATGTGTATGCCGAAGACCATTTTGACAACTTTCCCCAACTTCCGGGCAATGGTCCATGGTCGAAAGAACTGGGATTCGCTTATGATATGAAAAAACCATCTTTTTCAATCAACGGCGAGCAGTCAAATGTCGGACGAACCATCACTGCAAGCTGGTATCTTTTGGTCCGATATGCCGNNAAAACGTTTCTCTGTCCTCACGCTACAATGGGCAAGTATTTCGACACAAACGAATTTACTGAATTTAAAGGGCATAATTCAAATAATCTTGCATTGACAGATTTGTGGGATCTTGGCCCAAATCCATACAATCACATCAATTATGCCATGCACAATCCCTATGGGAAGTATCCTGTTGATAAATCACGCTCAGTGTGTTTTGCTGTTGCAGCGGATATGAGCCCCTGGTTTTATAAAGGAGACATTCTTCCTCCCGGCAAGGATAACCTGCCTCCACAAATTATCAAATTTGATGACCCAACCCAACTCAACCTGAGCGCGGGCAATACTGTATATCATGGTCGATATGGAAATAATGTTCTTTACGCTGATGGACACGTTGCATGGGAAACCAGGTCTGATGTCGGTATACGTAATGACAATATCTACACTTACTGGAGCACGGATAAGGAGCCTACAAAACAAGATATTCGCGGCGGCACGGCACCGACTGGACGAACGGCGGAGAATGATGCCAAATCCAAAGAGGATTCGTTTTTAGCAATCTGATTTATGATTGATGATTTTCGAAGGATGATTGACGATTGAGATAAGGAGCATTAGTGATGAGAAAAAGATACGGATTAACCTTAACAGGTTTAGTAGTGACACTGTTTATCATTCTTATTTCGGTGGGGGTATTACTGCCCATGATGGGAAAAACTCGACGTGTCCCACGTGGCATTTTCTGTGGAACTAATCTTAAAGGGCTTGGCAATGCCATGATGGTCTATGCCAATGATTATGACGATAACTATCCGCAGCTTCCCGGTACGGGGTCATGGTCGAAGGACTTGGGATTTGCTTACGATATGGAAAAACCCGACTTCTCGACTGAGGGAGCCGAAGGAAAAACATCCCGCACGATTACCGCAAGCTGGTATCTGCTGGTGCGGGAGGCAGATGTTTTACCTCGAAGTTTTGTCTGTCCCTGTACAAAACAACAGGAGTTCGACGGCAAAAATCCAGCAAACAGAGATATTATAAATTTATGGGATTTCGGGACTAATCCCTATCAGCATGTCAGCTATGCCATGCACAATCCGTTTGGGACATTTCCGGCAACAGGAGATCGGAGTGCTTCATTCGCTATCGCAGCGGATATGAGCCCATGGATTGTTAACGGAGATTTCATTCCGCCCGGCCCGAAAAAAACGCCTCCGCAGATTATCTCCTTTTCTGATAAGGCGACATGGAAGCTGGGCAACTCGATCAATCACAGGCAACAATCCGCAATGGGCGATGGGCAGAACGTGCTCTATGCCGACGGACACAGTGTCTATGCAATCCAGCCGAATGTCGGCACTAATGACGACAATATTTATACGTATTGGAGTTCAGAAAAAAATCCGACTCGACAGGATAAGCAAGTCGGCACAGCACCGACCGGACGGACGACGGACAATGACGCCAAATCCGAAGATGATTCGTTTCTGGCGCTCTAACAGGCGGCACAAGGAGCTCATTTTCTTAAGGAGAACAGGTTATGGAACAGAAAAATGGATTAACATTGGTTAGCCTGCTCTTTATGATTGTTATTATTCTATTTTT
>DLFY01000110.1:11359-17317 GCA_002482415.1 Phycisphaerales bacterium UBA7708 | reverse complement strand
AAACACCAGCGGGACGACCGCCGTATAGAGCAGGTTCAGGAAGATATCCCCAAAGGGTTTGAGGCACTCGGCGCGGGGGCCGGTCATCTTGCCGATGACCGCACCGACCGCGACGGAGCCGATCAATATCAGTGTAAACCGCCATTGTCTTAGAAAATGTTTGATTGCCATCTCCTATTTGTCGGCAATCCGGCGGTAAAAAGTTCACTTTGCAGCGTTCCGACTGCCCGTTAGTCCGCTTCCTGCAGGCCGGCAGGTTTTTCGGCCGGGTAATCCAGGATGGGATTGCTGTAGTCATCCAGCCATCGGGCGTCGGGATTGCGTTTGAAGACCAGTATTCGTCCGCTGTCGGCATCGTCGGCGGCCCGGTGGTAGCGGAAGAATATTTCGCCTTCGGTCAGGCCGATGATTTCGATTTTGCCTGTCGCGTGGGACATGACATAACGAGCCCGTTTAGCCAGTCCGGAAACCTTGCTCCTGGCCTGTTCGACGATGGCATAGCCCTCTTCAATGGGCACGGTATAGGCGCTGTTGCCCAGGGCCGGACGGCATTGGAACAGGTAATAAGGCACCGCACCAATAAACGACAGTTTCCGCCATAATTCCGCCAGCGTATCGGGATTGTCATTGACGCCGCGAATCAGCGGGCATTGATTGGTCAGCACAATGCCGGACTGGAGCATCTGGTCGATGGCGTGAATGGCCGGAGCGGTCAGCTCACGCGGATGGCTGAAATGATTCATGATGTAAATGCGTTTTTCAGGCGTGCTGTGTTTGGCCAATACATTCAGCAGCTCCGGGTCGTTGAGAATGCGGAACGGATTAAACACCGCCATACGTGTCCCGATGCGAATAATCTGGACGTGTTCGATATCGCGCAGGCTGTAAAGAATCTTATCCAGACGCCCGGCGCTGAGAATCAGCGGATCGCCGCCGGTCAGCAGCACATTGGTGATTTCCGGATGCGAGCGGATATAATCCATCGCCCCGGCAATATCCTGCAGTGTTTCCTGCCGCGGATTCAGAAACAGCCGCTTGCGGAAACAGTAGCGGCAAATCCCCGCACAGATATCGCAGACCAGCAGCAGGGCCGTGGAATGGTATTTATGTTCCAGTCCCGGCATGATTGTATAAGCATGTTCATTGGACGGATCCATCTGCCCGGTGCCGTCCAGTTCTTCGACACTTGGGATAATCAGCCGGCGTATCGGGTCGTTGGGATCGGACCAGTCAATCAAAGACAGGTAATAGTCTGTGGCCCGAAAATCGAAATGTTCGGTTACATTGGCGAGGGCATTGCGCTGGGCATGATTAAGCTGAACGATATCATCGAGGCTGGTAATATAGTTTGTTTTCATGGCAGTGTCCTCTCTCTGAAGGGGGTTTCGCTATTATTGATTCTTGTTTACGATTTACTTACGAACGACAAAGCCAGCACTTCGGCACAGCTATGAATGAACATTATTTAAGCGGCACAAAGCCTATCCGGAATCAGGTCCGGTTTTCCCGCGAGGCGTTTAATAGACCCTTCTGAGCGATATCAGGTTACATCAGATAAAATTTTTTCTGTCGATATCCGCTCTATTCTATTATACCATCTTTGAGGGGCATAGTTCACACGTTTTTTATTTTTTTTCCTGTGTTCCGGAATGAAACTATACGAGACCTATAAACCCTTTTTTTCAGGAAAGAGGCATGACCGGTCTTGTTGTGCGCAATAAAAAAGCCTTGTGAAAAGTTTCACAAGGCCTTGTATGCTGCTGAATTTGTTTTTCGATTTAGAATCCTTTGGCCATCGCGTAATACATTTCGTTGAAGCGGAGTTCTTTCTGCAGACGGCTCAGGCAGGTGTTTTCATCGATAAGCACGTATTCGATATTGGCGATCTTGGCAAAGTCTTCGAGATATTCCTGGGTGACGGCCATCGAGAAGCTGGTGTGGTGAGCGCCGCCGGCATAAATCCAGGCCGCCGCGCCGACTTTGAGGTTGGGCATTGGAACCCAGACCACGCGGGCCACCGGCAGTTTGGGCAGCGGGGCATTGGGCTTGACGACCTTGACGGTGTTGACAATCAGGCGGAAGCGGTTGCCCATATCGATCAGCGAGGCGTTCAGGCCGCTGCCGGACGGGACATTGAAGACCACACGCACCGGATCGGCCTTGCCGCCGATGCCCAGCGGATGCACTTCCAGAGACGGCTTGCTGTCGGCAATCGAGGAGCAGACTTCCAGCATGTGGGCGCCGAGCACCTTCTGGCCCTTGGGGTCGAGGTGATAGGTATAATCTTCCATGAAAGAAGTGCCGCCTTTGAGGCCGACCGCCATCACTTTCATTGCACGCACCAGAGCCGCGGTCTTCCAGTCGCCTTCGGCGCCGAAGCCGTAGCCGTCGGCCATGAGCCGCTGGACCGCCAGGCCCGGCAATTGCAGCAGGCCGTGCAGGTCTTCAAAGGTGGTGGTGAAGGCCTTAAATCCGCCTTTTTCGAGGAAATTCCGCATGCCGGCTTCAATACGGGCGGCTTCGCGGAGGCTGTCCACTTTGGAAGCTCCGACTTTCATCTTGTAGTCTTTTTTGTATTGATTGATCAGGGCGTCGATTTCCGAATCCTTGACTTTCTTGATAACCGCCACGAGGTCGCCAACACCATACCCGTTGACGGAATAGCCGAACTGCTTCTGGGCTTCGACCTTGTCGCCTTCGGTGACGGCCACTTCACGCATGTTGTCGCCGAAGCGGGCCACTTTCATCCCCTGCATATCGTACCAGGCGCAGGCGGCTCGCATCCAGACACCGATGCGTTCCTGAACTTCTTTGTCCTGCCAGTGACCGACGACGACCTTGCGGTTCAGGCGCATCCGGGTGCAGATAAACCCGAATTCGCGGTCGCCGTGAGCGGCCTGGTTGAGGTTCATAAAATCCATATCGATACTCGACCAGGGCAGGTCGCGGTTGAACTGGGTATGCAGATGCAGGAAGGGTTTCTGGAGATTCTTCAGGCCGGAAATCCACATCTTGGCCGGCGAAAAGGTGTGCATCCAGGTAATCAGGCCGACGCAGTTGGGGGCGGTGTTGGCTTCGATGCACAGATTATAAATTTCCTGCGGGCCGGTCAGGACAGGTTTGAAAACCACTTTACAGGGAATCGCGGCGGCATTACTCAGGGCGGCGGCGATTTTTTTGGAATTTTCGGCAACCTGCTTGAGGGTTTCGGGACCATAAAGGTGCTGGCTTCCGGTGACGAACCAGACTTCGAATTGCTTGAGACTGGAGATCATTTGTGACTCCTTGTTTAATAGTGGACTATAGTTATCTATATATACAGTACAGTGTAGTATAGTTACAAAGGTCCTCGAAATCAAGGCAAAAGTTATAAATGCCCCCGCATCCGCAAAAATAGTGGCAAGACTCCGATTTGGGGGTAAAATGGCTATAGTACAGAATATTTTAGTCACTGCAAGAGGCTTTCTGGTGATATTTCAGATATTGTTTGAGTTAAATTGTATTTTTGGGAGCCTTCATGGAACGGAGCGGCCAGCAATCGAAAGGAATTGTAATGGATAGGGTTGTTCCTGATATCGGCTATCAAATGAAAATGCAAGCGGTCGGCCAAATGGTGGATGGCCGTGTGCGACAAAGGAATTTATTCTTTTCTTTTCCTGTGTTGAATCTTTTGGGGCGAAGCCTGTCCTGGGCGGCTGTCTTTATTCTTGCGGGGGGATTAAGTTCATGTGCCAAACAGACGACTGTAAGGCAGCGGATTAGTCTCAATGCCGACTGGCGATTCCATCTGGGCGACCCGGCTCAAAGTGCCGGCGGATTACTGTATGATGTGCGTCCGGAGGTGAAAGACAGAAACGATGTTGTGCCCGCCGACGCCATGCCGACGGAAGCAGTGAAGGTGGAAGCGAGGCAGGCGGTTCTCAAGCCCTGGATTATGCCCACCGGAAACAGATTCATCAAAGACCCTGCCCGGCGCTATGTCCGCCCCGAGGGCAATCCCGGCAGCGATTGTCCGTTCGTTCAGGGAGGCTTTGACGATCTTTCGTGGGAAAGCGTGAACCTGCCGCATGACTGGGCAATTCAGGGGCCTTTTCTTGAGGGAGATGATGCCCGTGTCGGCGGCGGTATGGGACGACTGCCCAGCCCCGGCGTGGGATGGTACCGCAGGAAGATTGACATTCCGGCCTCGGATGCGGGCAAGAGTATCTTTCTCGATGTCGATGGCGCGATGTCCTATGCGATGGTCTGGATGAACGGCAAACTGGCCGGCGGCTGGCCGTATGGCTATGCCTCATGGCGTATTGACCTGACACCATATTTGATGCCGGGCGGAGAAAATCAATTGGCGATTCGGCTGGACAATCCCCCCGGTTCATCACGCTGGTATCCGGGCGGCGGGATTTATCGCAGCGTCTGGCTGACCAAAACCCACCCCGTCCATGTGGGGCAGTGGGGGACGTATCTGAGAACGTCCAGTATCTCCAGTTCTTCGGCTGTAATTGAACTGGACGTTGAGATCGATAACGACTCCAGAGCCGAAGCGGAGGTTGTCGTGTCCACCGACATTTATGCATTGGATGCTGATGGACAAAAGACAGGCGGTCCCGTCGCTGCGATTGCACCCTCGAATGTTCGTATTGGACCCGGTACAAGTGCCGGGGTCAGAGGCTCCGTGGCTCTGACCAATCCCCGACTGTGGGGTCCGCCGCCGACACAGAAACCCAACCTTTATGCGGCTGTAACTCGCATTGTTCAGCACAAACAGCTTCTTGATCAGTACGAGACGCGTTTTGGCATCCGCTCCCTGCGGTTTGATGCGAACTCGGGCATCTGCGTCAATGGCGAACGTATTCCCATTAAGGGCGCCAACCAGCATCACGACCTTGGCCCGCTGGGGGCGGCATTCAATGTGCGTGCGGCACAGCGTCAGCTTGAGATGCTTCGGGAAGCCGGCTGCAATGCAATTCGCATGGCACACAATCCGCCCGCCGGGGAACTTCTGGAATTGACAGACAAGATGGGATTTCTCGTTGTTGATGAGATTTTTGATGTCTGGGAACGCAAGAAGACTCCGCTGGATTCGCATCTGATCTTCCCGGACTGGCATGAACAGGATGTGCGTGCGTTTATCCGACGCGATCGCAATCATCCCTCTGTGATCATGTGGAGTTTCGGCAATGAAGTCGGCGAACAGTACACCGGCGATGAAGGTGCCGCAGTGGCAAAGCGGCTGCATGATCTCATCAAAGAGGAAGACCCCGCTCGTCCCACCACGGTGTCGATGAATTATGCCAAGCCTGATATGCCCCTGCCAGCGGTGGTGGACCTGATCAGCCTGAATTACCAGGGTGAAGGCATCCGCAATGCACCGGCGTATGCCGGACTGCGTGGGATTCGGACTTCGCCGCTTTACCCGGCATTCCATGAAAAGTTTCCCGACAAGGTGATCCTCAGCAGTGAAAATGCCGCAGCCCTGAGCAGTCGGGGGACGTATCTGTTTCCGGTCACCGATGGAATCAGCGCCCCGATTAAGGACGGCTTTGGCGGGGATCCAACAAATCGATATGTCAGTGCCTATGAACTGTACACGGCCGATTTCGGGTCCTCGGCGGACAAGGTATTTGCCTCGCTGGATCAGCATTCTTATGTCGCCGGCGGTTTTGTCTGGAGCGGCT
This sequence comes from Phycisphaerales bacterium UBA7708, assembly GCA_002482415.1. GTDB lineage: Bacteria > Planctomycetota > Phycisphaerae > Sedimentisphaerales > Anaerohalosphaeraceae > Anaeroglomus. The sequence continues at coordinate 11,642 of DLFY01000110.1, read as the reverse complement.
GGGATTATCTGGGAGAGCCGACGCCGTATTATTCGTCCCGCAGCTCATATTTCGGGATCATTGACCTTGCCGGCTTCAAGAAAGACCGCTTTTACCTGTACCAGTCGTATTGGCGGCCGGACTTGCCGATGGCACACATCCTGCCGCACTGGACATGGCCGGAACGGATCGGTCAGATTACGCCGGTACATGTCTTCACCTCCGGCGATGAAGCGGAGCTGTTCCTCAACGGCACGTCCCTGGGGCGCAAGAAGAAGGGGGACTATGAGTACCGCCTCCGCTG
>DLFY01000110.1:7870-11350 GCA_002482415.1 Phycisphaerales bacterium UBA7708 | reverse complement strand
TGTGGTGTATCAGGCGGGGCAGTTGAGTGTGGTCGCCTATAAAGACGGCAGGGAATGGGCCAGGGATGTGGTCACGACCGCCGGCCAGCCATACCGGATAGAACTGGTGCCGGATCGGACGGCCATTCAGGCCGATGGAGAAGACCTCTGTTTTATCACGGTACGGATTACCGATGATCAAGGTGTCGTTTCGCCAAGGGCCGATAATCTGCTCAAGTTCACTGTTGAGGGGCCTGGCATGATAGTCGCTACGGACAATGGTGACCCCGCGAACATGGTGCCTTTCCCCTCACACGAGCGTCAGGCCTTTAACGGACTTTGTCTGGTGATTGTTCGCCCAATACCAGGTAAACCAGGACCTATTATACTCCAGGCGGAATCCGAGCCGCTTCAGGACGCCCGCCTGACGCTTCGCAGCACGCTCGCCAAAACGCGATAATGGTCAAGGTTTGAACTGACGATACTATATAAGGTATAGCATGGATATGTAAAAAACAGGCGGAAAATATCCGGAGAATAGTTGCAAAGCGTTGTATTTTATGTAATTATATGAGTTAAAGCTTAGAAACACAGGTACAGGAGCAGAATGCGTATTTTGTTGTCGAGTGTTGGTCGGCGCGGTTATTTGGTCCGATATTTCAAAGAGGCGATAGGGTCGGATGGGCAGGTCTGGGGCGTGGATTCAAGCCCTTATGCTCCGGGATTTGCCTATTGTGACAAACGGGAGATTCTGCCGGGTGTCAACGACCTGACCTATTGTGAAAAGCTGCTGAGCCTGTGCAAGAATAATCACATCGATATTGTGATTCCATTAATTGACCCGGAACTGGAAGTTCTTGCCGCCAAACGCGATGTGTTTCATCAAAACGGAATTATGGTGGTTGTGTCGCCGATGGAAACGATTGCGATGGCTTTTGACAAATACCGCACGTGGGAATTTGCCCAGCAGCATGGGATTGCCATGCCGCGGTCGGTTTTGACGGTTCAGGAAGCTCTCGATGATATTCAGGCGGGCCGATTGCGCTGGCCGCTGGTGGTGAAGCCTCGCAAGGGCAGTGCCTCGTTTGATATTACCTACTGCAGTGATGAAGTGCAGCTTTGCGGGGCTTATGACGGCTGTGCGGACCCGATGATTCAGCAGTATGCCGAAGGGCCGGAGTATGGGTACGATTTGTTCGGCGACCAGCATTGCCGCCCGGTGAGTGTGTACTGCAAGAAGAAGCTGGCGATGCGGGCCGGCGAGACGGATAAGGCGGTAACGACGAATAATTCGGTGATGATTGAATTCGGCACCCGGCTGCTGGCCGCGATGAAATTGTATGGACCTGCGGATGCGGATGTGATAATGACCCCTGCGGGGCCGCAATTGCTGGAGATTAATCCTCGCTTCGGCGGGGGGTATCCCTGTTCGCATCTGGCGGGGGCGGATTTCTGCGGCAAGCTGATTGCGATGCGTGGGGGCAAATCGCTGACGCCGGATATCGGGGCGTGCCCGGAAGGGGTGTATATGCTTAAACAGGATGAAATTATTCGTCCCGACTGGAATGGGATGAAAGGGTAATATGATAATGGATAATGACCCAATCGATAATCTGGATGAAGACTCAGAACTGGACAATGTGTCCGAACGTGAGATGGGGCCGCAGCCGGTAGCGGCATTGTTGGAAAAGCACAAACTCAAGCCCCATGATCTCGTGGCGGCATCGAAGCTGCAATTGACTCACAAGATGGTTTCCCGCGCGTGCAAAGGCCGCAAGCTGTCCCGACGGGTCCAGTTCAAGGTGCTTTATGCTCTGAATGAAGTCGCCAAGCAGGAATACAAGCTCCGGGATTTATTTACCTACTAATCGGCGGTCCTGCATTCAGTTTGGAGGATTGGATTCCAATCATCGGAATCGTACCCTGTCGAATGCGGCTTTCCTGACATTTTCGAATACCCCCCCAAAAATACTCAAAAGCAGGCATTGAGTTTAAGTGCCATAGCGTCTATAATACCCCCTGTTATACCCAACGGGTATGATTATTCCGCGACGGCCACAGGCCGTTTTATGCCGCGCGTAATCACGGGGTAACGTTACCCTACGCAGCCGCGAGGATAAAGCTGGTGCTGGAAGCTGGCGGCTGAAAGCTATTTAGCCGCGACGAAACGGGAAATTTCAAGNNTCAAGTAGGATCAGTATATAAAGGTGCGGGCAGTACATCATGATTCAGGCCCCGTACCAAACAAGCTGGTCAAAATGGCCAAAGATGACAGGAAAATTAAGGATAATTATGCGTGATATTATCTGGATAGGCATTGGTGCGGCGATTCTGGCGTTTATGGTGTCCGGATGCGGGAACAAAATCCCCCAGGGCAAGTATACGCCCGAACAGATGAAGACCATTCCGTTTCCCAACCGTTACGATTTGCCTGTTCCCAGCGGCGGAATGACATTCAATGTGGCGTCGGAAACGGTGACGGTCAAGGATTTGACGGTGCTTCTGGAGCAGCAGTTCAAACCCCTGGCCGCCCAGGGCAGTTTCGCGGCGTTTAAGCAGGCGGCTCGTCCGGCCTTTCGCGAGACGCTCCGCAGCCGGGTTACGGATATTCTGCTGTATGCGGAAGCCAGGAAAAAGGCGCCGGAAACGATTGATGCGGCTCTCGATAAGGCTGTGGAAAGCGAGTTGAAACGGTTTCTGGCTTCGTATGATAACAACCGCGCCCTGGCGGAAAATGCCCTGCGGACGATGGGCTATGACTGGAAGACATTTCGTGATTTTCAGCGGCGGCTGATTTTAACTCAGTCGTATTTGTCCAAGGAATTTACCGATAAACGTCCGATTGCTCACAGCGAGATGGTGGACTATTATAACACACATCGGCAGGAGCAATTCTGCTGGGAGGGGAGCATGCAGTTTCGGGCGATTGATCTGATTCCGGCCCGAATGCCGGCGGAACTGATTGGCGAAGGCGAGACCGCCGAAACCGCAGCGGTGCGGTTGTCGGTGGAACTGATGGATAAGATTAAAGCCGGCGAGGATTTCGGCACACTGGCCGAACAGTATTCCCAGGGGCCGCTGGCCTCGGCGGGTGGCTTATGGCGGCCGATTACCATTGGCAGCGGCTCACTGCCGGATACTTATGCCATCCTTGAGCAGACGGCGCTGACGATGGAACCCGGACAGGTTGTCGGCCCGCTGACGTCGGAAGGACATCTGTTTATCCTGAAGCTGGAAAGCCGCAAAGACGCCGGATGTAAAGCATTTGAAGAAGTCCAGGATGCCATTGAGCAGCAGTTCCAGTTCGAGTTCCGCAAAGAACAATATTCCAAAATGGTGGAGCGCCTGATGGGGCAGGCCAATGTTCTGCAGATGGAGCAGTTTCTGGATTACTGTGTCATTGAAGCCTATGCCATGTGGAAACCCAACTCGTAACCTGTTGGTGGTGATACGATGAAAATTATTGCACATGGCATTGACCTGGTGGATTTCGGGCGGATT
>DLFY01000110.1:0-7865 GCA_002482415.1 Phycisphaerales bacterium UBA7708 | reverse complement strand
GGGAGCATTTTCTTGGCCGGGTCTTTACCGCCAGGGAGTTAGCGGATGCGGATGCCGTGAAGAATCGTATCGAAAAACTGTCGGGTCGATTTGCGGCCAAGGAAGCAGTGATGAAGCTGGTCGGCACCGGCTGGCGGGATGGGATCGCCTGGACGGATATCGAAGTGGTCAATAACGCGCTGGGGCGTCCGGTTGTGACCATCTCCGGCAGACTCAAAGAGCTTGCCGACCGCGACGGCATCGAGCAGATTACCCTGAGCATTACTCACACCTCGCAATTTGCGATAGCTTCGGCAGTGGCTTTGTCAGCGGCACCGCCGGCCCAGCCATAATTTTAAACTCATTGTCCCTGATAACGCCAATGCCAGGGTTCAAATGCCATCTTGCCGCCTTTTGGGTATGAAAGCTCGAATCCGAACCGTCCGGCGTGTTCCAGCAGCCAGCGATATTCCTCCAATGCTTCAAATTCGGCGGCGTTTTCCTGACCATCTATACCCTGTTCATTGACAAAGTCGATTGCCTGTCGGAGTGGATTGCCATGTTCGCTGAATCCCGGCCAGGCCACAAATCGGCGGGTTTCAAGGATTGAATACTCGTGATTCTTGAGGTAGAACAGGAACAAATAAAGCTGATAAGCCGGACTTCTGTATCCTGAAGCAATATATAATGTCTTTCCTATATCCTGCTGCATAGCGTTTGTCATGTTAATATAGGAAATGTAAACGTTTTTGGGTAGAAATTGTGTCTGAGTTATATAGGGCTGGCCATTCGCAGAAAGCAGGGTCTGGCTTTCGATTTTAACTAAATCGGGCGGAAAATTCTGAATTGGTTGATAAGGCATATCAATATTTAGTTGATACGGATTTATTGTTGCAAAAGCCTTCAGAAAAATACGCTGGTTTTCATCAAGCGGGGCATATAAATCCTCAAATTGAATCCAAGCCAGAGTTTGCTGCTGTCTTCGCTTCTGAATTATCGGCTCCAGACTCCCAAGAACCGACTCGACCATGGCTTGATCCGCATTGGATAGCTTATCCAGGTTAATGTTATCCGGCTTGCGGCTGAAATCATGACAGTTCGCCATCGCGGATGCTGGCTGTTCAGGACTTGAGATGGTACAGCCGGAACAGACAATGATACATCCACACACAATCCCTGTATAAACCAACTTTGTCAGCATGAAAACTCCGATAAATGATGAATACATTGGTTTAAGCATCAGAACCTGACATTACATCAAACCCAAAGCTTGTCAAGCCAATCCGCTGTTTTGTATCGAAGAAATCCGCAAATCCGATTTACATTTAAAACAAATAAAATTACAATACGTGTGAAGGCTGGATTAAAAGAGGTACCTTGTATCGAATCAGGCGAACATGGAAGGGATTATGAGGCGGAGAATAGCGACTGGATTATGGATTGTACTGGGTCTGACGGGGCTTTTGTTTGGATGGATCGCAGCCGAGCCGAATCAGGCCGTCCATCCGATACTGACTGAAAGTCAGAGACAATGGCTGGCGGACCATCCGAATCTGCGGATTGGATTTACAGCCATTCCGCCGCAGGTCTTTTACGACCCGGCGACGCAGACTTTATCCGGCCTGTGCATCGATTTTATTCGGGCAGTGGAAAAACAATTGGGGTATCAATTTGAACTGGAGTATTTTGATACCTGGGATGAGATGATGCAGGCGGCCTACCAGGGACAAATTCATGTGATTTATGCGGCCCAGAAAACCCCTGTACGTGAAGAATCGTTTTTATTTACACAGCCCTATCTCGAATTCGAGAATATGATTGTGACCACCCGCAAAACCCAAGGGACTCTTCGCATGAGGGATCTGCTGGGTAAAAAAGTGGTGACGGTTCAGGGGGCGGCGCTGCAGGAAGATATTGCAAGGCTTTATCCGTCTATTGAACTGGTGCCGGTTGATGACGAGCTGCGAGGCCTGCTGCTGGTATCTTTTCATGAAGCCGATGCGATGGTCATTGAGCCGTCGCGGGCCAGTTATCTCATTGAAGATAAAGGGATACATAATCTGCGTGTGGCGGGGCAGTCGGGATTGTATTTTCGGCTGTGTTACATGGTCCGCAAGGATGTGCCGGAGTTGTGCGAAATTCTCAATGCAGGTCTTGCGGCAATCGGGCCTGGGCAGCGTCAGGCTATGATGAACCAGTGGATTCGCCTCCAATTACCGGCGGATTTGCGTTATCTATGGTGGATTCTGGGCGGCCTATTGGGTTCGGTTGTCGTTATTGTTTTTCTGAATGTGTCCTTGCGCAGCCAGGTCCGCCGCCGCACCCGTGATCTGCAGAACGAGCTGCATCGACGCGAGCAGGCCGAACGGGAACGGAATTATATCGAGGAGCAGTTCCGTCATGTAATTGAATTTTGTCCGCTGGGGGTGCTGATTTATCATTTGGCCGATGATGGGCGATTGATTCTCAGGGGGGCCAACACCGCGGCGGAAAAAATCCTGAAAACCGATCTTCGCCCGCTGCTGGGCAAGCGTATGGAGGACGCCTTCCCAGCCCTGGCCCTGACCGATATTCCGGAGCGGTACCGCCGCATCTGCGTCAATGGAATCCCCTGGGGGATTGAGGAACTGCCGTATGGAAACGGTGTGATTCAGGGAACCTTTCAGGTGTATGCCTTTCAGACGGCGCCCGGCCGCATGGCGGTGATGTTTTCGGATGTATCGGAGCGCATTCAGGCACAGGCGGCGCTGCGTCGTTCCGAAGCCCAACTGGCCAGCCTGTTCCGGGCTGCACCGGCAGGACTGGGCCTGGTGGCCAATCATGTTTTCCTGCAGGTCAATGAACGATTCTGCCAGATGCTGGGCTTTACCTCGGAAGAGCTGATTGGGCGGAGTACCCGCATGATGTATGCCGACGACGAGGAATATCAGCGTGTCGGCGATCAGTGGTACAAGCAGATTGAAGCCGAGGGGCTGGGTGTGGAGCGGACCACGTTTCAGCACAAAGACGGCCATAAGGTGGAAATTCTGCTGAGCGCCTCACCCATAGAGCCTCAGGATATCACCAAAGGCATCAGCTTTGCGGCCCTGGATATCACGGATTATGTTCATGTCAGCCAGGAGTTGTCCGAATCCGAAGCCAGGCTGTCCAGTGTCTTCCGGGCCGCTCCGGCGGGAATCGGCGTGGTGGTCAATCGTGTGTTTATTCAGGTCAATGATTATATCTGCCGGATGCTGGGATACGCCAGGGAGGAATTACTGGGGCAAAGTTCCCGGATGATTTATCCCACGCAGGAAGAGTTTGAACGGGTGGGTTCTGAAAAATATGCCCAGATTCGTCTGACTGGGACCGGTTCGATTCAGACCCAGTGGAAAACCAAAGACGGCAGGATTCTGGATGTGCTGCTGAACTCCGCGGCCCTGGATCCCGGGGATTTATCCAAAGGCTCTGCGTTTACAGCACTGGATATTACCGAACGCATCGCCGCACAGCGTCAACTGGAAGAGAACCAGCGGCTGCTGGATGGCATTTTCCAGACCGCGCCGGTGGGGCTGTTTTTGCTGGACAAAGACAAGCGTTATATCAAAGTCAATCGTCATCTGGCTCAGCTTAACGGTGTTTCCATGGAAAAGCATCTGGGACACACGGTGGAAGAAATCATTCCGGCTTTTGCGTCGCATATTGACCTGTTCTGGCCTGCGGTATTTGAGCAGGGCAATGCGGTCTTTAATCACCTCATCGAATTTACCAGGGGAACGGATTCTTCCCGTACCGTGTATGCGATGGTGAATGTTTATCCCTACCGCGGTCCCGACGGCGGAATCATCGGCATGCTGGGCAGTGTGGTCAATATTACGGGTATCAAGCAGACGGAAGTGGCCCTGGCTGAGAGTCAGCGGCAGATGTCCACCCTGCTGGGGAATCTGCCCGGCATTGCGTTCCGATGTAAAAATGATCATAGCTGGACGATTGAATTTATCAGCAAGGCTTGTCAGGACCTCAGCGGATATGCGGATGAAGAATTTCAAAGCGGGACGTTGTCCTGGAATGATGTGATTTATCCGGACGACCGTCAGTATGTCTGGGATGAAATTCAAAAAGCCCTGGACCAGCGTGCGGTGTATCGTATTGAATACCGGATTCGAACTCGTGACGGGCAGCCCAAATGGGTCTGGGAACAGGGATGCGGCATCTTCAACGACGCCGGCCAGGTCGTCGCTCTCGAAGGTCTGATTATTGATATTTCCGTTCGCAAGAAAATAAAGCAGACGCTCGAACTGACGCAGCGCACGGTGGATTATGCCGCCGATGCCATCTATTGGTTCAATCAGGACCGGCGGATTGTATATGCCAATGATGCGGCATGCAGACTGCTGGGGTATAACCGGGATGAGCTGCTGAAGATGAAAATTGAAGACATCGATACCCGGTATCGGACGGAGGACTGGCCTGCTTTCTGGGAGGAGATTCAAGTCCATCGCACCCGGCACGTGGAAACGATCCATCGCTGCAAAGACGGAAGGACTCTGCCGCTGGAAATCAGTTCGTTCTTTATGGAATATGAAGGACGTCAACTGGTTTGTGCCTATGCCCGAGATATCAGCGACCGCAAGAAGTATCAGGATGCCCTGGATGTATTTATCCGCAGCGTGGCCTCGCATTCCGGCAAGGCCATGCTGGAGGATTTTGTCCGTCAGATTGCCGGCCTGCTCGGGGCCGATTATGTGATGCTTGGCAGGCTGACGGATATGGATCAGGGGCTGGTCGAGGGGCTGGCCATCTGGGCTCAGGGAGAGCTGGTCGAGCCGTTTATCTGGCTGCTCAAAGATACACCCTGCGAGTCAATCCGTTCTGAATCGCTGCGTACGATTACCGATGGGGTCTCGGAATTATACCCCAAAGATACCATGCTCAGGACTTTCGGCATTCATGGATACATCGGCATGTCGATCCTGGATGCCCGCCAGACGCCTGTGGGCCTGCTCAAGGTTCTGTTCCGCAAACCGATCGAGGATACGCGGTTTTATGAATCCATGCTGCGGATATTTGCCAACCAGATATCCATGGAGTTTCAGCGTATGGAGTCGCAGCGGCTGCTGCAGTTTATTCAGTTCGCCGTGGATCATGTCGGGGAGTCGGCCTACTGGATGGATTCCGACGGCAAATTTGTGTATGTGAATGATGCGGCCTGTCAGGAATTGGGGTACTCGCGTGAGGAATTATTGACCAGGTCCGTGATCGATATTGATCCGAACTTCGACCCGGAGCGATTCCGGCTGCACTGGCAGCAGCTTCGGGACAAGGGCAGCGCCCGCTTTGAATCGCATCACAAGACCCGGGATGGGCGTGTATTTCCGGTTGAAATATCCGCCAACCATGTGGAATATGACGGCAAGGAATACCATTGTTCATTTGCCCATGACATCAGTGATCGCAAACGATACCAAATGGCAATCGACACGTTTATCCGAACCGTGTCGACCTGTACGGGTCAGGATATGTTCCGGGTATTTGTTGAGCATCTGACCGAACAGCTCCATGCGGATATGGCGGTCATTGGGCGTCTGTACAATGCGCCGGATTACCGGGTCCAGACCCTGGCGGTATTCAGGGATGGTCAGCCCGCGGAGAATTACAGTTACCCCCTGGCCGGCACCCCGTGCGAGCAGTCGGTGTTAAGCAAAGATCGGCTTTGCGTGCTGAATTCCCTGGACCAGGTGCTGGCCGGCGATCATGCGTTGATTCAGCAGGGATTCAGGGCTTATATCGGTATGCCGCTGCATAATCTCAAAGGCGAATTAATTGGGGTGATCTGCTCGTTTTTCCGCAGACCTCTGGAAGACAGCCAGTATGAGCAGTCTATTCTGAAAATCTATGCCAACCAGGCCGCCATCGAGATTCAGCGCCTGGAAGCCCAGGTGGAACTGGCCAACAGTGAATACCGGTTCCGCGAAATGTTCGCCCGCATGAGCAATGCCGTAGTGATTTTAAAGGCGATCCATGAAGGCGAAGATTTTGAGATGGTGGATGTCAATCCCGCCTGTCAGCGTGTTGAAAAACTGTCTCGGGAGCAACTGGTGGGCCGCCGGTTGCGGGATATTTTTCCGGCCATCGAAGGGCATCAGGCAATGGACTTTGCCCGGCGGGTGTGGCGCACCGGGCAGCCCGAACATCTGCCGATGGTCTTTTATCGGGATGAGCGGATTGTTACCTGGCGTGAAGGGTATGGCTATCGGCTGCCGACCGGCGAACTGGTCATATTGTATGATGATATCACCGAACGCAAGCGGGCCGAGGATGCCATTCAGTTCAACGCCGAGCGGATGCAGGCACTGCTCAGGCTCAACCAGATGACCGGTGCTTCGCTCAAGGAAATCACCGATTATGCCCTTGAAGAAGCGGTCCGTCTGACTCGCAGCAAGGTGGGGTACCTGGCGTTTGTCAATGAAGAGCAGACGGTTCTGACCATGTATTCCTGGTCGAAGGAGGCCATGCAGGAATGCCGGATGGATGAAAAGCCGATTTTCTATGAGGCGGCCAAAACCGGGTTATGGGGAGAAGCCCTTCGCCAGCGCAAGCCCGTAATCACCAATGATTATGCCGCCGACAATCCATTCAAAAAAGGTTTGCCAGAAGGTCATGTGCCGCTCAAACGGCACATGAATGTCCCGATTATTGTCGGTTCACGGGTGGTTGTGATTGCCGGGGTGGGCAACAAAGCTGAGGAATATGACCAGACCGATGTGCAGCAGTTGACGCTGCTGATGGAAGGCATGTGGCGGCTGGTGGAACGCATCCAGGCCCATCAGGCCAGCGAAAAGCTGATGAAGGAAATTCAGGCTAAAAATGAAGAATTGGAAAGCATTGTTTTTGTGGCCTCGCATGATCTGCGGAGTCCCTTGATTAATATTCAGGGATTTGCCGGCGAACTGCAGAAAAGCTGCCGCGAACTGACCGTCCTGCTGGGCCGGGAAGCACTCAGCGAGAAAAGCAGCCGGGTGATCCGGCGTCTGCTGGATGAAGATATTCCCGAATCGATCGGTTTTATCTCCGCCGGCACGGTGAAAATGGATGCCCTGGTCAACGGGCTTTTGCAGATAGCGCGTATCGGCACCATGCAGATGCATATCGAGTCAATCGATATGAACCGGCTGATGGCCAACATTCTCAAAACCGTCCAGTACCAGATGCGCGAATATGAAATCGAGCTTCGTGTGGAGTCGATGCCGCGGTGCATGGGGGACTGGGTGCATTTGAATCAGGTCTTTTCAAATCTGATTGACAATGCCATCAAATACCGTCACCCCAGCCGCAAAGCCGTCATTGAAGTCTTTGCTCAATCTGCGGACAATCGGGTGATATACACGGTTAAGGATAACGGTATCGGCATTCCCGTCGAGCATTCAGACAAGATTTTTGAGGTGTTTCATCGTCTGAATCCGGCCGGTCCTGTCAAAGGAGAAGGGCTGGGGCTGACGATTGTTCGCCGAATTCTGGACCGTCTGGACGGCAAGATACGTGTTGAGTCCTCCCCGGATAAAGGTGCGGCTTTTATCGTGGAACTGCCTGCTGTGAATCAGCGATAATGAGTTTATAAGGAAGCCTGGGAGTTGTTGCCGTTTGTGGACGAGCGAGGCCACAGCAGAAGATCGTCTTTGCCGCGATTGTCGTTCTGTCCGCCGTCATCGATACCGTTGGGGCCAAAACTGTAAAGTCGAAACTGTCCGTTATCGGGTGCATATCCGAACGATTTGCTGTTGACGGGATCGGTCGGGACAGCAGTGGAGCCAAACGCCTCTTCCAGACGTGCGGGCCATTGCCCGTGCTCAAGCCGATACCGCTTGAGGGCAATCAGTATCCCCAGCGCGGTCCGTCCCTGTCGGAAT
>DLFY01000159.1 GCA_002482415.1 Phycisphaerales bacterium UBA7708 | reverse complement strand
AGCGATCCATGGAGGATTTCACATATTCCGGTTCCAGATATTTCGTAAAAGCATGATCCAGCAGCCCATCCCCGCCCCGGGCATCCAGCAGTTTTGAGGCGGCCGGATTGGCATAAACAATTTTTTCATCCACCAGGATAAAGACCGCATCCAGCATGCTTTCCACCAGCGTGCGATATTGCTTTTCATTCTGAATCAACTGGCGTTCGGCTTTTTTTCGGTCGGACACATCCATGTAGGACATCTGGATGGAAATGATGCGTCCCTGTTTGTCACTAATCGCACACGCGGAATACTGGACTTCGAACACAGAGCCGTCTTTGCGTCTGGCGGTTAGTTCGCCCAGCCCCCGCCCTGTTTGCCGAACGAACCGCAGCACATGGTCTGCTGTTTCCGGTTCCACCCAATACGAAAGAATGGATTTGCCCACCGGGTTGTCATCCTCGGCATATCCCCACATTTTCAGAAAGGCGGGATTGGCATAGGCGATTCGATCATTAACATCGGAAAATACAATCCCGTGTATCGCGGACTGCACGGCATGATCTTTTAATCTTATCGCCAGTTCCTGCTCGCGGATCGAGGTAATATCGACGACGGCCAGCAGCACTTTGCGGTATTGCACCTGCTCCCCGGGCAGCACCCACCAGTTGTACAGAATGTCCAGCTTTTTTTTGCCATCCAGCGTCCAGTGCACGCAATATGCCTGATAGTTGTTTTTGTTTTCGGCAATCGCTGCCATCGAATCCATATTCGACAATGCGGATTCTTCCCGGCCCGCGATGTCGGCAAAACGACTGATGACCTGGTCTTTGGACTGGGCTTCAAACAAAATAAGCGTCTGCAGATTGACATCGTTGACAACCACTCTTGACAGGCACTCTTTGAGCAGGGAGGGTTCGGCCGCCAAACAGGCCCGGATATCCCGTACCCCGCTTTGCTGCAATTCATTCAAAAACCTTTTCACCCGGGATAAATCCATGGACCACAATGAAATCGGTGCATTCTCGAAGAGGCTGCGGTATAAACCGCATTCTGAGCCATACCTGCTTCGGCTGCAGTCCTGCACTTTACTATGAACACTTTTTGACATTTTTACAGTACATCACTCTCTGGTTATCCGGGCCTTTTTGTTTAGACGCCTTGAACAGCACAATAATAACACCCTCATTGATTCCGTAACTCCGTGACCCTAATAGAAAGTATGAAACAGTTCGTATGCACGCTGTACAGCCCCGCTTCTTACTTCGTTTTATCATAACCGATTCATTTGAATTTTCAACCACAAAAGTCCTTGTTTCAAGATGTATTATATCTTATATGAAAGTCGATTCCTTTTGAGATTTAATTACTGCGCACCTTATCGGGTCTTTCCATTTTTCGGTCTTTTTGCCGGCCGGCTAAATACGGATTTCCCCTACGTCATTCCGAAGGTTTTCCTTTCCATGTATATCAGGTATTCTTCCTTAATGGGGGGCAGCCTGCCGTCGATATGAAAGCAGAGTTTTGCTGGTAAACCGGGTACAGGATAGACTATATGCAAACAAATGTTTTGGTTGAGGCTGTAAACACGAACGTAATGATTACCCCTTCATGTGTGATGACGAACGTGTCATTGTTTATGACACAAACCATTCTGTAAACTTTAGTTGAAAGGAGACCTCCGATGTTTAAGAATCTGAAGCTATCCATGAAAATCACGCTGGGCTTTTCCACCCTGCTGGTGATTTCCCTGATAATGGGCATCTTTGCCTGGCAGGGACTGGGAACTGTCACCGAGCTGACGAGTCTGAATGCAAAAGGCAACGCCTGCCTGGACGGATTAAATCAGTGCGCGATTATCCGGCGTGATTTTGGCATTTCCGGTTTTGAAGTCGCGGCCGGGCAGACCAAAAACAGCGCTGATAAATGGTATGATGCACACAATGAATTAAATACACTGCTCCAGGACCTGGAGAAAGCAGGCGGTCTGCAATCCAATGAAAAAGACATGGTGCAGACTACACTCAAAGACATGCAGCCCTACAAGACCGCCTTTGACGGGATTATTGCGGCAGCTCGGTCCAGGGAGGCCGCCCTGTCGGAATGGGCCAGGCTGGGCACACAAATTGGATCCAAAATCGGCGATGCATCCACGAACGTCATCGCACCTGCAAAAGAAGCCTCCATTAAAAATAGTAATGTGCAGGAGCTTACAGCCTGGACAACATACGAAAAGGACCTGAATGAAAAAGTAATCCAAAATTTTCTTCTGCAAAGAGTGGTTGCAAACGTTTTGGTTAGGACACTCAGTGACGGCGACTGGGAAAAATACCAAACTCAGCTTCAAGTCACTAACAAGGGTCTGAATGAGTGGACAGAGACGGTGGGATCGGTTTCAGAACTTCGCAAGGCTGCCGATGAGATTAAGGGTTATCTGGACTCCTATCAAAAAGCCGGACAGCAGTTCTATGCCGGTATTCAGGCCAAACGGACTGAAGACGCCAATATGGCCCGATATGCAACCGGTATTGTCAAAAACATTAATGAACTCAGTCAATCCATTCAAAAGCATCTGGACGCAGTTTCCGCAAGAACAACCGGGCTTTTATTATCGCTGGTGGCCGGTGGGATCGTTATTGGTGTGGTTTTAGCCCTGGTAATTACGCGCAGTATTGTCAAGCCGATTAACCAGATTATCGACGGTCTGACGGCAGGAGCTGAACAGGTTGCCGCCGCCGCCGGACAAGTGTCCGCCGCGTCGCAGTCGCTGGCTCAGGGGGCAACCGAACAGGCTGCCGGTCTGGAAGAAACCTCCTCCAGCCTTGAAGAAATGTCATCGATGACCAGACAGAACGCCGACAATGCCGTCCAGGCCAACACACTGGCTGCAGAGGCCAAAAAAGCGGCGTCCAATGGCTCGGAAGCCATGACCCGGATGGATGAAGCTATCAAGGACATTCAGAAATCCTCCGACGAAACCGCCAAGATTATCAAAGTNNCAGACCAATCTGCTGGCTCTCAATGCGGCGGTTGAGGCAGCACGGGCTGGAGAGGCCGGCAAGGGATTTGCGGTCGTGGCCGAAGAAGTCCGGAATTTAGCCATGCGGTCAGCGGAAGCGGCGAAAAATACCTCGAATCTGATTGAGCAGTCTGTCAATAACAGCCGCAACGGAGTCCAGATTTGCGGCGAGGTGAAGTCCGCTCTGGATGAAATCGTCGGCGGGATTGCCAAAACGACGGACCTTGTCGGTGAAATTGCCGCAGCCAGCAAGGAACAGGCTCAGGGCGTGGATCAGATTAATACGGCAGTCTCACAGATGGATAAAGTGACCCAGCAGAATGCAGCCAACGCGGAAGAGTCGGCCAGTGCCTCCGAAGAACTCTCTGCTCAGGCTGAGTCGATGAATCAGGTTGTGGATCAATTAGTAATTCTGGTCAATGGCATAAATGCCCAGCGGAATACCTCGACAAGCTCTCATAAGGGCAAGTCCGCAAAGCACTTAACACAACTGGAT
>DLFY01000266.1 GCA_002482415.1 Phycisphaerales bacterium UBA7708 | reverse complement strand
ACGTAATCCGTGCCGATTTGGAAGCATTGGTATTGAACCGGGCAGAGGTGTCGGCACCGAGAGATATCGATTGTCGATAAATACCCCCTCTTAAATACACAGTATCCCCGGGCCTGGCTGTCTGAATGGCCTTGGCTATGGTGGCAAAAGGAGTCTCTACTGACCGGCCATCATTCCTGTCATTGCCGGTGGGAGATACAAAGTAAGCGTTTGGATTATTTGGAATTCCGGGCAAACTGGGAGAATCCGGGGTATCTTTTGAAGAATCTTGTTCGGATGTATCCTGGCTGTTATCTGATGTATCCTGGCCGCCGGTTGAACCATCCGAAGATGAACCGCCGGATGAGGAGCCGCCGGAAGACGAACCGCCGGAGGATGCTCCGCCGGAAGAACCCGACGAGCCGCCGGACGAGGACGAGGCTTCTGAACTGGAGGAACTGGATGTATTTCCACTGGAAGACAGGGTGGATGACAAAGTCGAGACATCAAACGAAAACGAACTGGATGAATCGCCCGCGAGGGTCTGCGACGCATAATTGGACGAACTGCCGGAGTCGGGCGAGCTGATTTCAATAACAGGAAACTCATTGGTAGTGTCCATCGCCATATACTCGCTGGGATACGAAACCGCTTCGTGCAGTTGTTCAAAATCGCCGGAATTATCGTTCTGTGCCAAGGCAGCGGGCTGAGCCGGACTGACGGTCTGGGCTGGAGCAGAAGGGTTTGCGGCAGATTGAACCGCGGTACCCGCATTGACGCTTTTGGGCGAATCCGGCCAAAAGACCACCGCCCCGAGAAACACGGAGGATACAACTAAGACCGATACGGCGGCAAAATTGAAAGTTTTATGATTCATTGTTTTGAACCTTGTATTTATTCCCTGATAGTTTATTCCTGTTTTGACAGACTCTTTTTAAACTATAAGAAATAAATTGACGGGCATCGCCTGTCCGGTTGTTGGTTTTTAGTCTTTGGTTATCGGTCTTTGGGTTTAAAAAAATCAATAGTCCGACTTAGTCCATCTTCAAACCGATTCATGGGGGCGAAACCGGCTGATTTTATCTTTGTAACATCCGCTTTTGAATGTTTAATATCGCCTGCACGCTCGGCTGCGAAACGAATTTGGGAACCACTGCCGGTCAGGACGACAATCTTTTCAGCCAGTTCTTTAATCGTGATCGTTCCGCCGCAAGCTACATTATATACGCCGGTCAAGTCCGGCCGGGTCGCCAGAAAGACGTTGGCGGCAACCACATCCTTGACGAAGACGAAATCGCGGGTCTGGAGGCCGTCGCCGAAGATGGTAATCGGGTCATTCCGGACCGCTTTGTCGATAAATATGGGTACCGCCGCGGCATACTGGCTTTTGGGGTCCTGACGCGGGCCAAAAACATTGAAATACCGCATGCAGGCGGTCTTGAGCCAGCCTTCGTCATGGAACATCCGGCAGTAGTATTCGCCATCGAGCTTGGTGACGGCATAGGGGCTTTTCGGCTCAGGCAGCATATCTTCGGTCTTGGGCAGCCTGGGATTATCGCCATAGATTGCGGCCGAAGAGCTCAGGCACAGCTTTTTTACGCCGGCGCGGGCGGCTTCTTCCAGCACAATCAGGG
Organism: Phycisphaerales bacterium UBA7708; assembly: GCA_002482415.1. Lineage (GTDB taxonomy): Bacteria > Planctomycetota > Phycisphaerae > Sedimentisphaerales > Anaerohalosphaeraceae > Anaeroglomus. Next base: position 20,552 of record DLFY01000266.1, on the reverse strand, counting down.
TGCCCTGCGTATTGATCTCGACACACTCGCGCGGCTTGGTCATCGATTCCGGGACGCTGATCATCGCGGCCAGATGGAAGATGTAATCCACGCCCTGAACGGCCTGGCGAACGGCAGCGGGGTCAGTTATTGAGCCTTCAATCAGACGGCATTGCAGGCCATCCAGATTTTTTCTGAAGCCGGAGCGGAAGTTATCGAGGACGACCACATCCGCCTGGCCCTGAAAATGTTCAACAATATGGCTGCCGATGAAGCCGGCACCGCCGGTGACGAGAATTTTCATAGTGATCAGTTGTTGGTTGTTGGTTGTTGGTTTTCTCACCATGAAGGACATGAAGAACAGGAAGAGATATTTATTTTACTTCTTCACTATCTTCATGAGCTTCATGGTGATTTTCAATTAAAATCACGTCACTTGCGCTCCGTGCTACTGTCGGCACCAATCAGAATCATACGGATTGCCGCAGGTCAGCCATTGCTGGGCCAGGACGGCAAAATCGGCCAGATTCACAAAACAGTCACCGGTCAGGTCCGCCGTCAGAGTCTGTGCACATTGAAAGACCGTAAAGACATCATCGCCGATATCCATCACATCCAGATTGGCCGCGGAACGCACCCGAACGAGACATTGCTGAGAATGAATGTCCGACGGAAGTGTTATCTGAAAGATGCCGGCGTTGAGCACGGCATTGGCGAGAATCCGCCAGCTCTGGCCATTATCGGCGGAAAAGTCTATCCGAACCTCATCCACCGGGTCCCCTTCGGTCTTCCACTGCACCGTCGGCAGGGAACCGGCCAAAAACATCTGGCCGCCGTTGGGATAGAGCACGGTCACCTTGGAATGAATCGGCAACTGGGCACCGACAATATCTTCGCCATGCTGCTCACCCGCGAACGTTTCGCCGGCTTCGCGCCGCTGCCGGTCGGCGACGCGAAGGCGGCGACCACGGTGCTNNGGCATACTGCGACGAGATTACTGGAAAAGTCTGACTCCCGCCGATCGTGCAGATTTGCATGAGCGTCTGCGTCTTGAGATTGAAACCATAAATGTCATAGCCGGTGGCGGCGGCATTGCGATAATCACGCCAGGCAACATAATCCCCGCAAATCACCGGGTAATTCTGATATTCCAAATCCGTACAGACTGCAAATTCGCCGGAACCGGACAGATCAAAACCATAGATATCCCGACCAGAGACATCCTGATTTCGTTCATCCTGCCAGACGACAATCGCACCATTGATATCCGGCCAGGACTGGTTGGCCGCATCAGAACAAATCACAAACTCCTGCTGGGTCAGCAGATTGTAACCATAGATATCCGTGCTGCCGCTGCGCTGGTCGGTCCAGACCACAATATGCCCAGAAACGGCAGGCTGATACTGAAGGGCGGGATCGGTACAGATTGGAAATTCGGTCATTGTATCGAGATTGTACCCGTAGATATCCGTATTGCCGCCGCGAAAGTCTTCCCAGACAATAATGCTGCCGCTGATGTCGGGATTTTCCTGGTTGGCTAAATCGGTACAGATGGGGATTTCGGTGTTTGTCGCCATATCAAACAGATAGATATCCTGATTGCCGTTTCGTTTGTCCCGCCAGACAATCCGCTGTCCGCTGACGGCAGGCTGGGTCTGGTGGCCAGCGGCCCTGCAAATCGCCAGCTCGCTGACATCGGGCAGCAGTCTGCCGTAGATATCGGTATTCTGTGTTCCATTCCGCTGATCTGCCCAGACGACCAGATTATCATCAATGGCGGGAGCGTCCTGTTTTGAAGGATGGATACACACGTCGATACGGGACCAATCGGCATTTACGAACGATACACAAACACACAGGCACAACATCATCAGACACCGTTTCATAGTTACCTCCATTTCATTAAAATAGTCCAAACCTGCGTGTAAAGCCAGGCACGCAGACAACCGGGACGATCCCGGTCAAATACTTATTTTTAATGAATNNTAATGAAGCCCTTTTAAACCTGCCAAGACATCTCAACATGGACAACTTGTCAGGGCATTCACCGAATCAGGATGCTGGTCAGCTATACGCTTACAGCACACTTCATGTTTAATGTTAAGGGTTTGATGTTTAATTCTAACCACAACAGATATAAAAATCAAAACTTCAACTGTTCATTTGAAATAACGCCAAATCCGGGATTCTCGCCTTCGCGGGAATGACACGTTTAACAGATAGAACAGGTAAGATGCTTACGCCTTGACGATCTTATTGCGTCCGGTTTTGACATTGGCACAGGCATTGCGCGTATCGACGACCAGTCTGGCATTTTTGACAATCCACTTGTAGTCGTAATCGCTGTGGTTGGTGGAAATCAGCACCACATCATAGCTTTTGAGCATCGCCGCGGTCAGCTTTTTACTGCTCATCTTCAGATCATATTCACGCATCTTATGGGTTGCGGGAACATACGGATCATTATAATCCACTTTGGCGCCCCGCTCTTTGAGCAATTCAATCAATTCCAGCGACGGCGACTCGCGGACATCGTCAATATCGGGTTTATAAGCCAGACCCAGAATGAGGACTTTGGCTCCATTGAGGCTCTTTTTGCGATTGTTCAGAGCCTCCATGGTACGATGAATGACATAATGCGGCATGTCGGTATTGATCTCGCCGGCCAGCTCGATAAAGCGGGTGGCCATGTGATACTGACGGGCCTTCCAGGTCAGATAGAACGGGTCAATCGGGATGCAGTGACCGCCCAGACCGGGACCCGGATAGAACGGATGATAGCCAAAGGGCTTGGTGGCGGCGGCACGAATCACCTCCCAGACATCAATGCCCATGCGGTCAAAGAGCATCTTGAGTTCGTTGACCATCGCGATATTGATGCAGCGATAGGTATTTTCAAGAATCTTGGCCGCTTCCGCCGCTTCCAGAGAGGAGACCGGCACGAGAGTCTCGATCGCATAGCTGTACACCTGGCGGGCCAGTTCGCAGCATTTGGGGGTCAGACCGCCGACAATCTTCGGTATAGTCTTGGTGGTGTATTTCTTGTTGCCCGGATCTTCACGTTCCGGTGAAAATGCCAGATAAAAATCCTTGCCCGCTACAAGGCCGGTCTGTTCCAGAATCGGCATCATGACTTCACGCGTTGTGCCGGGGTAGGTGGAACTTTCCAACACAATCAACTGCTCCTTCCGCAGGGATTTTGCAATTGTGCGGGCGGAACTTTCGATAAACTGCATATCCGGCTCGCGGTTTTTGGTCAGCGGGGTCGGAACGCAAATCAGAATCGCGTCGGGCTTTTTGAGCTGCGACATGTCGCTGGTGGCGGAAAACAGGCCGGACTTGACCATTGACTTAACCTGTTCATGGGGGATATGCTTGATGATGCTGCGGCCGGAGTTGAGTATTTTGACTTTCCTGTCGTCGATATCAAAGCCCAGCACTTTAACGCCGGAAGTGGCAAACTCCCGTGCCAGCGGCAGACCGACATAGCCCAGACCGAGTACACCCACGAGAATATTTTTCTTTGCGACTTTCTGTTCCAGTGACGCCATAGAGAGCCTCCTGTTTTATGTGAATGATGGTTTATTCAAACGCAACTATCTGCTGCCGAACGTATCCGGACAGCAGAAGCAATTCATTTACTTATAAAAATCCAGAATCATTTTCACAACGAATTCTTTCATCTCATCGGTCAATTCCGGATAAATCGGCAGCGCCAGGACTTCGCGGGAAGCTTTCTCCGCCTCGGGCATGTCGCCGGCCTTATACCCCAGATAGGCGAAACATTCCTGCAGGTGCAGCGGCACGGGATAATAAATCTCACAGCCGATTTTATTGGCCTGCAAATGTCTGACCAGCTCGTCCCGCCGCGGGACGCGGATGACATACTGATTGAAGATGGATTCACAATCCTCGGCAATCACCGGCGTCTGAATCACGGTTTTTTTGAATTTTTTCGTGTAAAACGCCGCATTTTTACGACGCATCTGCGACCAGTCCGCCAGATACGGCAGCTTGACCAGAAGCGCCGCGGCCTGGATCGGATCCAGACGGAAATTGCCGCCGATGTATTTGTGGTAATATTTAGGCTCGCTTCCGTGGTTGCGCATCCAGACCAGCATTTTATAGAGGTCTTCGTCGCTGGTGACGGTCATGCCGCCGTCGCCGATACCGCCCAGATTCTTGCTGGGAAAAAAGCTGAAACAGCCGCAGGTTCCGATCGCCCCGGCCCTTTTGCCTTTATAGGTCGCCGAGATGGCCTGACAGGCATCTTCAATGACCGCCAGCGAGGCCTGGCCTGCAATCTGCATAATCGGGTCCATATCGGCTGCCTGGCCATACAAGTGCACCGGCATAATCGCCTTGGTTTTTTTAGTGATGACCGGTTCAATAAGTGCGGGGTTGATGTTATAGGTTTTGGGATCAATATCGACAAATACCGGTTTGGCACCGACACGGGCAATGCAGCCGGCAGTGGCAAAGAAGGTAAACGGCGTAGTGATGACTTCATCGCCGGGACCAATCCCAAGGGCCATCAGGCTGGCCAGAATAGCGTCGGTGCCGCTGGACATCCCCACAGCATACCTGCACTCACACAGCTCCGCAATTTTCTTTTCCAGCTCGGCCACTTTGGGACCGCCGATACAGACCTGAGAATCCAGAACCTCATTGATCTGTTTTAAGACCTCATCCTTAATCGTCGCGTATTGTGCTTTTAAATCCAACAATGGAACCTGCATCGAAATACTCCATACTCTGAATTGAGAATTTACAATTGAGAATTGAAAATTAAATCATTCAATTCAGCAAATTTCATTCTCATTGTTCACTTTGATTTTTTAATGTTCTATATAACTCTGTTCCGACGGCTTTGTCGGCGGGCAGCGGCTGTTCTTCATCCCAGTCCAGACAGCGAAGAATACCCGATTCGCCGCATCGATATCGCCAGCCGCTTTCCGGACATATCATTATCCCGTCTTTATCCGGTTTTGGCAAGCAAATCCCGTGGCGGCTCATCCACCCGGTCTGCCGGCCCGGAACCCCCATCATCAGGGCATAATCGGGCACATCCCGGGTAACCACGGCACCGGCGGCAATAAATGCATACCGGCCAATCGTGACGCCGCAGACCACGGTCGCATTGGCCCCGAGGGTCGCACCGCGGCGGAGGACTGTTTTTTCATATAATCCCCGGCGGATAACCTGCGAACGGGGGTTGGTGACATTGGTCAGGACGCAACTGGGGCCTAAAAACACATCCTGCTCGCATATCACACCGTCATAAACGGAGACATTATTTTGAATCTTGACATTGTCGCCAATGACGGCACCCGCGGCAATAAAGACATTCTGTCCGAGATTGCAGTGTTTGCCCAGTGTCGCCCCGGCACAGACATGGCAGAAATGCCAGATTTTTGTGCCGGCCCCAATCGTGCAGGGCTGGTCGATACAGGCCGTCGGGTGGGCAAAATAGTCAGCCATTGGTTATACGGTCACTCCCTTGCGAATGGCCATAGGATGCGCGTCATGGTCGGGCGAAACTGGTTTTGCATTGCGAATGTCATAGACCACTTGAATCGAAGGCAGAACTTCCTGCCAGCCAAAGCCCGCCCCGGCCAGTATCCGGCGATAGCTCTCCGTATGCAGGTCGGTAAAGCCTTCGGAAAATTCCATTTCCCTGCCGTCAATGGAAATCAGGCGATACGTCGCCGGTTTTCCGGGCTGGGGGTCCACAGGCAAATCGGCCCGGTCAATCGACAGAAACCACCGCACCCGGGCCTTCTGCAATTTCAGGAAACCTGAAGCCTTCGCGGCTTCGTACAGATAAACGCGATTCTCCTGAACAGGACCGAATATCCAGGTCAGCATATCAAAAAAGTGGATGCCGATATTGGTGGCGATGCCGCCGGACTTGCTGGCATCCCCTTTCCACGACGACAGATACCATCTGCCGCGAGAGGTGATATAGGTCAAGTCCACATCATAGATTTTATCTGCGGGGGCATGGGCAACCGCCTCTTTTAACTGGGCTATTGCCGGATGCAGACGAAGCTGCAAAATTGTGTTAATCCGCCGGCCGGTCTCAGCCTCAATCTCACCGAGCGCCTCGGCATTCCAGGGATTGATCACCAGCGGCTTTTCGCTGATCGCATCGGCCCCGATTCGCATGGCAAACCGCACATGCGCATCGTGCAGGTAATTGGGCGAACAGATCGTGACATAATCCACCCGATGGCCCTTGCGACGCAGTTTTTCCAGATGCCGGTCAAACCGCTCAAACTCCGTGAAGAAGTGGGCATCCGGAAAATACTGATCCAGAATTCCCGCTGAATCGCTGGGGTCCAGCGCCGCGACCAGCACATTGCCGGTGTCGCGAATGGCCTTCAAGTGCCGCGGAGCGATATACCCGCAGGCACCGATGAGGGCAAAAGTTTTGGCCGATGTGTCTATAATTTCAATCTCTCTTTATTGGCCCGATACCAGTCGATAGTCGCTTTCAGGCCGGTGTTAAAATCGGTTCTGGCTTTAAAGCCGAATTCAGCCTGTGCCCGGCTGGTGTCCAGACACCGACGCGGCTGGCCATCGGGTTTGGTCGGGTCCCAGACAATTTTACCGGTAAAACCGGTCAGGCGGGCAATCTTTTCCACGAGATCTTTAATGGTTATCTCAAAACCTGCCCCGATATTAACCGGTTCATCTTTGTCATACTTTTCGGTTGCCAAGACAATCCCCTCGGCCGCATCCGGGGCATAGATAAACTCCCGACTGGCAGAACCCGTACCCCAGCATTCAATCTGGTCTTTGCGGGCATCGATGGCATCCACGCACTTTTTAATCAGGGCCGGGATGACATGGGAGCTGGCGGGGTGAAAATTATCCCCCGGGCCGTACAGATTGACCGGCAGTAGGTAAATGCCGTTGAGGCCGTACTGCTGACGATACCCCTGGAGCATCACCAGCAGGGCTTTTTTGGCAATACCATACGGGGCATTGGTCTCTTCGGGGTAGCCATTCCAGAGGTCTTCTTCTTTAAATGGTACCGGCGTGAATTTTGGATACGCACAGATGGTGCCGACCTGGACGAACTTGGTCAATTTGCGGATGCGGGCCTGTTCGATCAGGTGCAATCCCATCGCCATATTGGCATAGAAAAACCGTCCGGGATTTTCCCGGTTGGCACCAATCCCCCCGACCTCAGCAGCCAGATGAATCACCACGTCCGGCCGCATCCGGTCATACATCCGGATACAGTCGGCTTCTTTGGTCAGGTCATAGTCTTCAATCAGCGGAATGAGCATCTGTTCCTGGCGAACACCCCGGGCCAGCAAACACTGCTGGAGATGTTTGCCCAGAAAACCCGCCCCGCCGGTCATGACAATACGCTGTTTGGTTAAATCAAGCATTATTAGTTCTTAGTTCGTAGTTCAGAGTTCGTAGTGAAGCGGATTCAATTATTGTCCGTGCTCTTTGAGCAGGCGTTCTTTTCTGGCGATCTGCCAGTCGGATTCGGTCATCATTCGGGCCAGCTCTTTAAAACCCACCTTCGGCTGCCAGTTCAGCAGCTTTTTCGCTTTGGCGGGGTTGCCCAGCAGCAGATCCACTTCGGTCGGGCGGAAATACTTGGGGTCAATCGCCACGTACTTGTGCCAATCCAGATTCAGGTGGCCAAAGACCTCATCGAGAAACTCACGCACCGAATAAGTCTCGCCGGTGGATACGACATAATCGTCGGGCCGGGCCTGCTGGAGCATCAGCCACATGGCCTCGACATAATCCCCTGCAAAGCCCCAGTCGCGTTTGGCGTCGAGATTACCCAGGTAGAGCTTGTCCTGAAGGCCTTCTTTGATGCGGGTGGCCGCACGGGTAATTTTACGGGTGACAAAGGTCTCGCCGCGGCGGGGAGATTCGTGGTTGAATAATATCCCATTGCAGGCAAAGAGGTTATAGGCCTCGCGGTAATTGACCGTCTGCCAGTAGCTATAGACCTTTGCACAGGCATAAGGGCTGCGGGGATAAAACGGGGTGGTCTCCGTCTGCGGGGTTTCGACGACCTTGCCGTACATCTCGGAGCTGGAGGCCTGGTAAAATCGCGGCGGGGTCTTCATCATCCGCAGGGCTTCCAGCAGACGCAGCGTCCCGAGGGCATCGACATTGGCCGTATAGATCGGCTGGTCAAAACTGACACGGACATGACTCTGGGCGCCGAGGTTATAGACTTCATCGGGCTGGATATCATTTAATATCGTGGACAGGTTGCCGCCGTCGGTCAGGTCGCCATAGATCAGCTTCAATTTCGGCTGATGATGCGGGTCCTGATAGAGATGGTCGATCCGGTCGGTATTAAATGTCGAGGCCCGGCGGATAATGCCATAGACCTCATAGCCTTTGGCCAGCAGAAGTTCGGTCAGATACGACCCGTCCTGGCCGGTGATACCTGTGATTAATGCTTTTTTCATATCACTTACTCAATCCATCGTTATTGCCTGAGCCAGGCAGCAAATTGTTTCAATCCATCCGCCAGATGCGTCTTGGGGCAATATCCCAGTTCACGGACAGCCCTGTCCACATCAGCAAAGGTCCGTTTAACATCGCCGGGTTGTTCAGGCATTGATTGAATCCTGGCTTTTTTGCCGAGGGCTTTTTCAATTTCGGCAATCAGTATATCCAGCCGCACGGGGCGGGACTCGCCGAGATTGTAAATATGATAGCCTTCACATCGCTCGATTGCAGCAACCACCCCATTGACGATGTCGTCAATAAAAGTAAAATCGCGTTCCATGGAACCATCACCATACATCGGAATAGGCTTGCCCTGCTCAATCAGGCGGGCAAACTTATGAATCGCAAGATCCGGCCGCTGACGCGGTCCATAAACCGTAAAAAATCGCAGACAGGTCATATCCATCTGATACAGATGACTGAAAGTATAACAAATCAGTTCCCCTGCCTTTTTGGTCGCCGCATACGGCGAAATCGGAAAATCCACATTATCCGTCTCTGAAAACGGCGTCCTGGGATTATTGCCATAGACACTGGAGCTTGAGGCAAAGATGAATTTCTTCACACCCGCCGCTCGGGCTGCCTCCAGCATGACCACCGTGCCGTTGATATTGGTATCGACATAGCCGGCCGGGTCGGCAATGGAAGGCCGAACGCCCGCCTTGGCCGCCAGGTGCACAATCGCATCAAACGCATTGCTCTGTAAAACTGCATCAACCTGCTTGCGGTCTCGGATGTCACCCTGAACCAGTGTGAATCGCGGCGATTGAACCAGCCCGGCAATGTTTTGCTGCTTGACTGCCATGTCATAAAAGGGGTCGAAGTTATCCAGCCCCACCACGCTCAAACCATCCCCGATAAGCCGCTCACACAAATGCGACCCGATGAATCCCGCTGCTCCGGTAACCAGAATTTTATTCATTAATCGCGTTTAAACCTGGGTTCGTCCGATGCAATGATATTCAATACCGAATCGCTTGACAAACGTCGGCGTGTAGAGGTTGCGGCCGTCAAATATCAGCGGCTTTTGCAGCCGCTTGGCAATCTGTTCGAGGTCGGGGGTTCGGAATTCCTGCCAATCGGTAAAGATCACCAATGCAGCAGAGCCATCCAGCACATCATAGCCATTGTCCACCAGGCGAATCTTATCGCCGAGTTTCTGGCGGGTCGGAGCCATGGCCTCCGGGTCATAGGCGACGACCTGGATGCCGGCAGCGAGAAATTTTTCGATGCAGAACAAGGCAGGAGATTCCCGGATATCATCGGTGCGGGCCTTGAACGCCAGGCCCCAGACACCAAGCTGAATATTGGGTTGGCCCTTGAAATAACTGATGATTTTGTCGGCAAACTGGGCTTGTTGGCTTTGGTTGACCAGCTGGACAGATTGAGCAATCGACATCGGCACCCCGGCCTGATTGCCCATATAGATTAACGCCCGGACATCCTTGGGAAAACAACTGCCGCCATAGCCCACACCCGCAAACAAAAAGGCATTGCCAATGCGGGAATCGCTTCCCATGCCCGCCCGAACCTGTTCGATGTCGGCACCGACCTTTTCACATAACATGGACAGCTCATTCATGAACGAAATACGGGTTGCCAGCATGGTATTGGCGGCATATTTGGCCATCTCGGCACTAGCCGGGTCCATAAACAGGATCCGGCTGCTTTTCCGCATAAACGGATTATATAATTCCCGCATAATTTCCATGACGGCTGGATTGGTCGTGCCGATGATGACCCGGTCGGGCTTCATGAAATCTTCGACCGCGGAACCCTCCTTGAGAAACTCCGGATTGCTGACATAATCGAAGGGGATTTCGGTTTTGGACTGGATCCATTTGCTGACAATCTTATGCGTTCCGACGGGCACGGTGCTTTTGGTTACGATAATCTTATAACTGGTCATGGTCTCCGCAATCTGACCGGCCGCATTCAATACCGCCGAGATATCCGCCGAACCATCGGCGGCGCTGGGAGTCCCCACCCCCAGGAAAATCAGCAGGGATTTATCCACCCCCTCTTTAAGGCTGGTAGTGAAGGTCAGACGGCCGGACTTTTCATTGCGGGCAACAATCTCGGCCAGTCCCGGTTCATAGATGGGAATAATCCCTTTCCTGAGTCCGTCTATCTTCTTTTCGTCGGTATCGACACAGATGACATGATTGCCTCCGTCGGCCATGCATGCCGCGGCAACCAGTCCCACGTAACCGACTCCAACGACTGTGACCTTCATGATTTAGTCCTTTGCTGCTTGATTTTGGCTTCGTTTCGTAAAAGCCTACACTCCGTGCCCGTCAGTTGCCAAAAAAAGACAACAGATTCCTCTTAAAGGTTTACGAATAAAACAGTTATGAGTTTTTAGATGCCTTTCGTCAATCCGTACTTTGTATATCCTGTTTCTTTGACTGAAGAAAGGCTATCATAAATATCGGATATTTAACCGAATCGAATTAAGTTCTTATTGTCAAAATAGTTCGTTTTTTGTCAACCACAAAAAAGGTTCTTATAGGACGTCGCTAATTAACTATTTGCTATATCGACAATAGGTCCGGTCGTTTTCCCAGACCGTGACCTCAATGAGTTTACAGGGCTTGAGCTTGGTTTTGAGATTCTTCCATGCCAGCTTAGAGAGGTTTTCAACGGTTGGATTGATGCGGGAAAAAGCGGGCACATCAATATTCAGGTTTTTATGGTCCACTATATCCACAAAATGTTCCCGCACTTTCTGTTCAAATCCTTCCAGCCAGCCGGATTTTCCGGGCGGCGGACTAACCGACACTTCCAGTATATAATTATGGCCATGTCCTGCGGGATTGGCACATTTGCCAAATAATTCGAAATTGGTCTTTTTGTCGAATTTGTCGTTCCATAATTTGTGCATGGCCGCAAATTCGAACTTTTCCGTATAAATCACCATCTCATCTGTCTCCCATTGAATTCCTATTCGGCGAAAGGGATTCAGCTCCAGTTCCAGCTTCCAGAGGCAGCATTTTTTAAAAACCGGCTCCAGCCGCTCTTTTGTCTTTCTGAGCAGTTCATGCAGTGCCTCCATCGGCGGATTATACTGCCGGCGGAACCATTCGGCACACTGCTGCTGAAAACAGGGTATGACTTCCTGACGCACAGCCGCGTCGATCTGCGATACATTGACCACAAAGCCAGTCTCGGAATGCAATCGGGATTTCAGATGGACCCACAGCGCCAGATACAGGCCAAGCCCTTCGGTAGTGGGCCTGGCCGCATACGAATTCCATCCGGCATATTCATTGCGCCCGAACGGATCTATCTGAAATCGAATTTGCCGGGCCAATCTGTGCATTACATTCTTTCATTGCCGTGAAGCAGGGTCATGACTTCGGAACGGCTTCGGGGATCGCTTTTGAAGATGCCGCGCAGGGCGCTGGTAACCATCACGGCACCGGGCTTTTTAATCCCGCGAATAGTCATACAGCTATGGCTGGCCTCCAGCACCACGGTCACGCCCTTGGGCTTGAGGTTTTTCATCAGAAAATCGGCGATCTGATCGGTCAGCCGCTCCTGCAGCTGCAGACGACGGGCAAACATATCGACAATCCGCGCCAGCTTGCTGACGCCCAGCACCTGGCCATCCGGCAGATACGCCACATGCGCTTTGCCGATAAACGGCATCAGGTGATGTTCGCAGATGCTGTAAAACGGGATATCCCGCAGCAATACAATCTCATCATATTTTTCATGAAAGACACTGCCCAAATGCTCAGAGGGGTCGTGACGCATTCCATCGAGCAGTTCGGCATACATCCGGGCTACCCGTCTGGGGGTATCACGCAGACCTTCACGCTGCGGATTTTCCCCCACCGCCTCTAAAATCTCAAGGACTGCCTTTTCAATTCGTTCCAGATCCACCGGTTTAGTAACGCGTTGTTCCATGATTATCCTTTGCTGCCCTGGATGGACGCATCATCGTCTGCAGGAACGACCTGTGCTAAATCCTCCACAGGAGTCGTTCCCATCAAACATCCGCATTTGCATCCGGCCAGCAACACGATAACGGCCGCACATCCAGTAATGACCACTCGATTCACTTTGTTTCCTTTCTATCTGCGCCGGATTCTGAGCGCCCGTCCGGTATTGGTTATTTTGCCGGAATAATCCGAACCAGCACCACACCGTGAGGCGGGACGTCCGCAGTAAATTCATTTTCAAACATACCCAGGTCTTTCTGACGCCATAAATCACGCACCTGGCACTGGCCGGCAAACGCAATATCTTTCCAGTTGACCGTCCCCTTGCGGGCATCAAATTCATTCATATTGAACAACCCCACCGCCCGGGAGCCGTCTTCCATCGCTTTGGACCAGACTTCAATGCCGTCGGCCTGGGCGATGCGCCGGGCCTGCTGACCAAGGGGGTCCTGATTGACATCCAGCACCTCATCATTGGTCAGAAGGCTATAGGTAAATTCATCCATCTGTTCAATCGGGCATCCAATCAGCAGCGGCGACGACAACAGGCACCACAGGCTGATATGGGTATATTGCTCATCGGGGGTCAGACGGGCCGGATGCAGATTCGGTCCCCAGCCGACCTTGCCGACGACCAACATATCCGGGTCATTCCATCGGCCGGGGCCGGCATACGGATACAACTCGGCCTGTTTGAAGCCGATACCCGCCATGCTGCCCCAACTGTCGGTAATATCGCCGGTGGTACGCCAGCAATTACCGCCCACCTCGGCACCCCACTTCCACACATCGCCCATGCCATACTGACAGAGGCTATAGACAATATCGCGTCCGGTGTTTTTGAGACAATCCCGCATCACGGCATAAGGCTTTTTCAGCTCTTCCAGATTCGGATTGGGAGCAATTCTCGAATAGCCGCACCAGTCATACTTGAGATAATCAAATCCCCATTCGGCAAACCGCTCGGCGTCTTTTTGCTCATGTTCCCAACTGCCGATGTAGCCGGCACAGGTATTCGGCCCGGGTGAGATATAAATCCCGGCTCTCAATCCGAGGGAATGAATATAATCGGTCAGCCCTTTCATATCGGGGAATTTGCCGTTGCTGAGCAGATAACCGTCCTTGTCCCGCACCGGCTCGCCAATCACCGGATCCTTGGATCCTTCCTGGCGCATCCAGCAGTCATCGATATTGATATAGGTCCAGCCGTGATTGAGCAGGCCGCTGTCAACCATGGCCTTGGCGCTGGCACGCACTTTTTCATCATCCACCGCACAGGCCCAGCAGTTCCAACTGTTCCAGCCCATCGGCGGCGTCAGGCTGATCGTATCACCGACGACAATCTTGAATTCCCGCTCAACCTTGCCGTGCTTATTCTCGGCAACCACGGTGGTTTTATAGTCGCCGGCGTTTTTCACGGCGCCGCGTATCTGGCCGTTATCGGAATTGAGGATCAATCCCTCCGGCAAACCCCGCACCGCGAACTTCATCGGCCGCTCACCGGTGGCGGTGACGGTAAAGAGGAACGGATTTCCCGGGCGAACACCGAATATTTTCGGCCCCGTAATCCGCGGAGCCGGTCCGGCCTTGGGAGTCAGAATATACGGAGCCGGCATAACCACATCTATGGTATGAGGAGCAGTCAGCCGATAGGAAATCTGTGCCTGGGCCCAGTCGGCATGATCGTAGTTGATGTCATTGCCGCCGGAGACCTGAAGCCGAAGGATATCGACACCCTTGATGTCCACCTTGACTTCTTTGGCCGGGTTGCCCGCCCGCATGACCTCGCTGCGCCACAGCAGCTTGCCGTCGCCAAAGACCAGAAACTCCACGCTGGCCGCGGCCTTGCCCTGATCCGAGCCGGCAATTTCATCATCAATGCCGACCCAGGCCTCAAACTGTTCCCCGATACCGCCGAGTTTCACATCCAGCCGCGAATCGGCATGGGTTCCCACGCCGCGAGCAAAGGATTTGCCGGCGATTGCCAGCGGCTTGCCATCGACGGATTTATTTTTCTGAATCTGGCCCCAGCCGATAACCGCCTTGCTCAAATCCAGCTCATCCAGCCATACCTGCTGAAGCTCTGAAGAAGCGGTATTATCCGCCGCCAGTGCCCATCCGCAGGATACCACCAACACCATCGCTGACACTATTGCAGTTCTCATCTTTTCTCCATTTCTTATCTTCATTTTTATTGATTCAATGCATTCTCATCACTATTTACTGGTTCATCACAAACGAAGACAACAGCCTGACGCCAAATCCAATCGAACCCGGAGCGGCACCTTCATCCGCTCCCCAGACGCCCACGCCGGCCATATCCACATGAGCCCACCTGGCGTCGTTGACAAACTGGCCCAAAAATGCCGCCGCCGTACAGGCCCCCGCCCAGCGTCCGCCGGTATTTTTCAAATCGGCGACTTTACTTTTCATCAGTTCCACATATTCATCGTCGCAGGGCAACTGCCAGACGCGTTCACCGGTTTGACGCGATGCGGCCCTGATCTGGTCGATGAGGGTTTCATCATTGCCCATTACGCCGGCGCGTTTTTGACCGAGAGCAACCACGCAAGCCCCCGTCAATGTTGCAATATCCACAATCGTCCTGCATCCAAGCTGTTCGGCATAGGCAATCGCATCACACAAAATCATCCGGCCTTCGGCGTCGGTGTTCTGAATCTCCACGGTCTTGCCGCTGTAGGTCGTGACGATATCGCCGGGCCGATACGCAAGTCCGCTGGGCATATTTTCCGCCGCCGGAATCAGACCCAGCACGCGGGCCTTGGGTTTGAGCCGGGCAATCGCCTGCATCGCCCCGAGCACCGCGATACCGCCGGATTTGTCGTATTTCATATCGTGCATCCCCTCGCCGGGTTTGATGCTGATGCCGCCGGAGTCAAAGGTAATCGCCTTGCCGACCAGGCCGATCACAGGGATATTCTTTGCAGCTTTGGAAGGCTTGTATTCCAGAAGAATCAGCCGCGGTTTGTTCGCCGAACCCTGACCAACGGCCAGGATACCGCCCATTTTTTTGGCAGCAAGGGCCTTTTCATCCAGCACTGTACAGCGCAATCCAGCCTGGCGGGCCATTTTCTTGGCTTCCTCGGCCAGTGTCTGCGGCGAAATCACATTGCCCGGACGATTGGCCAGCGTTCTGGCATAATTCTGCGCGCTGCCGTATATGGTGCCTGCGGCCGCTGCTTTAGCCGCGGTGGAAACAAATGCCTTGGAGGCATCCGCAATAAACGCCTTGATGGACGAGGGCTTCTGATTGTTTTCCCCATCCGAACTGAGATATTCGCTGTATCGGTAGGAACCAAAATAAAGGCCTTCGGTGATCGCCTGAACCGCCGCCTCCAAATCCGCAGTCGATGCGGCCTGATGCAGACACACATCCACGGTCTGCGCCTTTAATTCGAGGGCTTTGGCCGAGACTGTCGCCGCGGCTTTACGCAGCACATCCGCATCCGTTTTGTCGGACTTGCCCAGCCCCACCAGCAGGACTCTGGCTGCACCGATTTGGGACTGTGTATAAATCAGGCCGGTGGTTCCGGATTTGCCTTTAAAATCACCCAGCTTGACCAGGGCGGCAATCGCCCCATTAAGTTTTTTGTCCACCTGTTCTGCCGGGCCGGATAACTTGCCTTCACAGACGCCCAGCGCCAGAAGATCGGTCTTGATCGCTGTTATTTCTGCACTTACTGCCTTAACTTCAATCGGTACTATCGGTTTCATTATCATTTCCTGCTGTGTTTATTCATTATTGAAAAATGGAAACTGCTTATTCGGCTTATGAGCCGCAAGACAGATCGCTTTCATTTTCACTGCCATATCCGGATGAGCCGCGGCTACATTGTGCTGCTCGGTAATATCCGCCGTTAAATCATACAGCTCAATCGGCGCCTCTGGGTTCTTCATTACATTCAGGCGTACCGCTTTCCATCGCCCCATCCGCACCGCCTGTTTGCCGCCCTGCTCATGAAACTCCCAATACAAATACTCATGCTGCTTCTGGGCAGTGCCCCGCCCCAGCAGCGTCGGGACGAACGACACGCCATCACACTCCGGGGCATCGGCACCCACAAGCTCTGCACAGGTCGGCAGGATATCCCAGAAGGCACTGACATGCCCGGTCACAGTGCCGGCGGAAATGGTTCCAGGCCAGCGGGCAATCATCGGAACGCGAATCCCGCCTTCATACACATCCCGCTTATAACCTTTCAACGGGCCGTTGCTGTCGAAAAAGTCCGGGTCGGCACCGCCTTCTTTATGCGGCCCATTATCACTGGAAAACATGATCAGGGTGTTCTTGTCGAGTCCGAGTTCTTTGAGTACGTCCATCACCCGGCCGACACCGGCATCCAGCTTGCTGACCATCGCCGCAAACGCAGCATGAGGCGTCGGCTGGGCTCCATAGTGATTGCCGGGGAATGGTTTTTCAGGATATCTTCCTTTGAATTCAGCAAGATCTTTTTCCGGTACCGCCAGTTCTGCATGGGGAATCGTTGCCGTCAGATACACAAAAAACGGTTTGTCTTTATTATCCTGAATGAATTTCAGGGCCTCACTCATAATCAGGTCGTGCGAATAGACTCCCTGCTGGGTCTTTGGGTCGTTGTCCGGCAACTCCACTTTTTCTTCATTGCGCCACAAATACTTCGGATAATAAAAATGAGCCAGGCTCTGACATTTATAACCGAAGAATAAATCAAATCCCTGACGACCTGGATCGCCGCTATTGCCGGTACCCCCTAAGCCCCATTTGCCGAATGCTCCTGTCGCATAACCAGCATCCTTAAACATCCGCGGCAGCGTATAGGTTCCTTCCGCCAGCGGGTACTGCCCTTCCGGCTCGAACCCGATGTTCCCGCGTATCTGGGTGTGGCCGGTATGCAATCCTGTCATCAGACTGCATCGACTGGGAGCACAGACAGTGCTGCCGGCATAATGCTGCGTAAACCGCATCCCCTCCCGTGCAAGACGATCCAGATGGGGTGTTGCAAAGCGCTTCTGGCCATAGCAGCTTAAGTCGCCATACCCCAAATCGTCGGCCAGGATATAAATGACATTCGGCTTCGATAACCTGTTAGGGCCTTTGGACTCCGACATATTGCAGCCGGGCAAAAGGGACCCGACTGCCAGCAGCCCTGCCGACTGCAAAAACATTCTGCGAGAAATGTCCATCACTTTGCCTTTACAGTCTCCTGCTGTTTATGTTTTTTCTCGGCACGGTACCGCAAATAGCTCTCGATAAAATCCTCTATCTCGCCGTCCAGAACCGCATCCACCTGTCCGGTCTGATGGTCGGTTCGGTGATCCTTGATTAATTGATACGGCTGCAGAACATAACTGCGAATCTGGTTGCCCCAGGCAATCTGACCTTTATTACTGTAGAGCTTGGCCAGTTCCGCATCCCGCTTCTGCTGCTCAATCATATACAGCTTGCCTTTGAGCATTTTCATGGCCTCGGCACGGTTTTTATGCTGACTGCGGTCGTTTTGACACTGCACGACGATACCGGTCGGCAGGTGCGTCAGCCGAATCGCCGAACTGGTCTTATTGACATGCTGACCGCCGGCACCGCTGGCCCGATAGGTATCCACTCGAAGGTCTTCATCCTTGATTTCAATTTCGATGTCATCCTCGTATTCCGGGGTTACATCGACTGCCGCAAAGCTTGTGTGCCGCCGGGCATTGGCATCAAACGGACTGATGCGTACCAGCCGATGAACGCCGGTCTCACACGATAGCTTGCCGAAAGCAAACGGACCGGCCACACGCAGCGTAATCGAGCGAATCCCTGCCTCTTCCCCCTCGGTGATATCCATTTCCTCGCAGGTATAACCATTTCGCTCAAAATACCGGGCATACATTCGCAACAACATGCTCGCCCAGTCACAGCTTTCGGTTCCGCCGGCCCCGGCATGAATGCTGAAAAAACAGCTTCGCATATCGTCCGGGCCATTGAGCATCCCCGAGATTTCTATCTTTTCACACTGCTGGTCAAGCGTTTTCAGGTCTTTTTCAACGGTGGCAAGCGTTTCGGCATCGTCTTCTTCAGATGCCAAATCAAACAGGTCCGAAATATCCCGAATATTGCGTTCAGCCTCTAACACCGGCTCTATAATAGACTTAAGTGCACTGATTTGGGTTACAACAGATTTGGCCGTTTCCGGATTATCCCAGAAGCCCGGCTGAGCCATTTTCTGATCACACTCCTGGCGTTGTGCAATTTTAGTGGGTATGTCAAAGCCAGTCCCGAATATGTTTTATCCGGGCCGACAGGGTTTCGATCCATTGACGAAGTTCTGATTTTTCCATAGTTCCAAACTATAAATTATACTGAATTCTACTTGAAATTGTCCGTTTCGCTGCGGCTAAGTACAGCAACATCAACCACTTGCTTCTTTTGCTGCACGGAATAATCTTACCCTTTGGGTATAAGTCTTTTTTTTACAATAAACTATGGTGTTTTATACTCCCTCATCGCCGGATTTGCAAGAATTTTGCAGATTAGTCAGGATACGCCATAATTTCAGGCCTGATGAGGACTTCAGTTGCCCAAGAATCCACTCAGCCCAGCGCATAAAAAAGCCGCAGCACTTTGATTCTGCGGCCAAAAAAGACTTTTTTTATCTAAATTATCACCCGACGTCTTAGATGTCCGACCACCGCCATCCCAATCGTTGCCAGCACCAAGGCCCCCGGAGCGGGCACAACTGGAGTATTGACAAATGATTCACTGCCTGCACTGGTTCCTATCGACTGAACATGAATCCCAACACGAAAGGATGCCGTATTCAGTGCATTGATGATATCGTTGTAGGTTTTTCCGGCCGACAAGTCAAATACCAGTCCAACGGTTTCGCCGGGATTGACACCATTGGCAGGTGCAGGATTGTTGGATTCGGCGGACATGACCGCTGTAAAAGCTGGACTGATGCTGTTGCCGCCGGGCAGATTCGGAGGCGCGGCACCCCAACTGTACGATACGCCCGGCCCATTGTTGATCATCGACGGGGCATAGTTCTGATCCAGAAATCCTGTGGTACCGTCAAAATAAATCTGCGCAATCGAACTGGGGTAAGGCCCCGAATTGAAGAAGTCAAAAACCACCTGCGTTGTTCCAATGGCATCGACCGTTACCGAAAGCTGGTTCTGGCCAATGACAACGTTGGACGGGTCGTTATTCGTAATGCCGTAGAAACCATACGTAACCGCAGCAGCCGAATAAGCTGAGGCGGCAATGATACTTGCCGCAATGATCCATTTTCTTATTGTTTCCATAGTTTCTTCCCTTTCCGTTTGAACCACTTGTTTGCAAAAGCAAGTGTAGTTGAATCTCTATACAATATGAGCAGTACTAAAGTGCTGTGTTTTTTTCACAATAAATCCAAAACAGGTGTACCTTCCCCCAAAAAAGTCCTCAGTGTGATGATTGTAACTTATTTTATTTAAATAACATAAATTAAATTGGAACACAAAAAAAGATGGAATCCGCATCGCTGCAAATTCCATCTTTTAAATACTCTAATATGTCTGAACAGCGGCATTGAGAGCCTATCAGACTTTTACCGTCTTTTACTCTACAATCTCAACCTCGCAAATACCCATGTCGATATATTGCCCGCCGCCGGTCTGATGGCAATGAATCGCAACCACATTCTTGCCTGGTTTTAACAGGGCCAGCGCTGCGGCGGGAATCTCGATATAATCATACGATGAGGTATATCCGCTCAGCTTGAAAGCCAGTTGACCATTGATATAAATTTCGGCGTCTTCATCGTGATGAATCTTCAGATGCGGATTTTTCATCGCGGCCTGCGGCAGTTCGATCTCTCGCCATATCCAGATATCAGAAGTGCTCCATTCGGTACGCACCACCGCACTGGGAGTACCCCTGGTGCCGAAGCCGGCCGGGCCGGTCTTCCAGTTATTCGGGCGAAAATCCTTGGCAGTCCAGTTGTCGGCAGGTTTTTCAAAGGTATAGAACCATTCGAAGGCCTGCTTTTCCGACGTCGGAACAATCTCCGTCACCTTCGGGGGCTTGGGAAGAACCGCCCAGGGCTCCGTCAGAGTCTGAGCCTTTTTCACCCACTTCACCCACAATGCCGCATCATCCATCAT
>DLFY01000015.1 GCA_002482415.1 Phycisphaerales bacterium UBA7708 | reverse complement strand
GACTTATGATTGGACAGTAGTGAAATTAAATAATTATTGATTTCAATAGAGCATTTTAATACAATGATATATGTATAATAATTGTAAATACATATATACTTATTATAAAACCACAGATTTCCGTTAGTTGTAAAATTTCAGCAAAATCAATTTGAGGTAAAATAGCTGAAACGCACTTAAATCAGTCGTGGAGAGCATCGTGACAAAGGCATTATTATCATCGATTGCGTATCTTTTATTGAGTGTTTCTGCCGCTTTCGGCATCGATAAAGACTGGACCAATGGAGGAGGCGACCGCCTCTGGCGTAATGGAGCAAACTGGAGCGGGGGCATGCCTGCCTCCACCGACAAAGCCGCTGTCAGGAGCAACTACGCTGTGAACGGCCCGATCATTGATTCATCCACAACCGCTGTGGCCAATGTAGTAGTTATCGGTGACTGGTCGAGCGGTGCAGACAGCGTCGTCATGACTGGCGGAACTCTTTCAACAACCGGCTGGCTGATACTCGGTTATGGTGCGGGCAACAACGGGACATTGACCTTGAGTAATGGTACGGCCAGTATTGGCGGCGATATGAGGGTCGGCTTTAATGGTAGGGGCACCCTGACTATGACCCAGGGTTCATTAACAATTGCCGGGGGATTTGGGATTGCCCAGAATACAGGCAGTACCGGCACTGTACTGCTCAACGGCGGCACGATCCGTGCCGGTTCGTTTACTATGACAACCAGCGGGGTCTTGGATATTACGGCCGGCACCCTGATCATTAACGGCAATATAATATCAGCCATAGGATCGTATGTCGCGGCCTTTCAGATCAAAGCTTATGGCGGGACCGGTACAGTGCATTATGACTATAATACCACCAATCCCGGCAAGACAACCATTTGGGCCCAGCCTGCCGCTGTAATTTCAGGCAATGGCGATGTAAACGGTGACGGTTATGTCGATGCCCCAGACCTGAATTTGTTCGCCGCCAAATGGCTTCAGCCGAATCCTGATTCTGCCGCGGATTTCACCAGGGATGGACATGTGAATATGCCAGACTTTCAAATATTGTCCGAAAAGTGGCACAACAATGAATACAGTAAAACTCTGACAGGTAAAATCATGTGCGGCTATCAGGGGTGGTTCAACTGCCCCAGCGACGGTACTGCCCGAGGATGGGTGCACTGGGGCTCAAGCAGAAAATTCGAGCCGGGTTACTGCACGGTGGACTGGTGGCCTGATATGAGCGAATATGACGCAGATGAAAAATTCGCTACAGGATTTAAAAACGCCGACAACAGCACAGCTTATGTCTTCAGCTCGTATAAAGAAAAAACCGTGCTCAGGCATTTTTCCTGGATGGCCCAGTATGGAATCGACGGCGTTTTCCTGCAGCGTTTTATCACCGAAACCACACCGGGTTCAAACGCCCGCAGTCATCGGGACCAGGTGATGCTTCACTGCCGCAAGGGAGGCAATCAATACAAACGTGCCTGGGCGATGATGTATGACCTGAGCAGCACATTAACCGGTCCGCAAATGAAACAGAAAGTAATAGATGATTGGAAGTATCTGGTTGACACCTATCGTATCACAAAAGATCCTGCGGATGCGGCCTATCTGCATCATCACGGAAAACCGGTTGTTGCCGTCTGGGGTCTGGGATTCGGACGTACTTATGAAGGAACTCAGGATACGTATGACATTATCAACTTCCTTAAGAATGATCCGGTCTATGGCGGCTGTACGGTGATGATCGGTGTACAGAATTCCTGGCGTACGAATCCGGATACATGGTTTCAGCAAATCGTGGGGCTTGCCGATATCATCAGTCCCTGGGCAGTGGGCAGATATGGAAGCAAAGCCGCCAGCGAGCTGGATAACTTTACGAACACCTATACGGTACCAGACCAGGCATGGTGCAATGCAAATAACAAGGATTACCTGCCGGTCGTTTTCCCGGGCTTTAGCTGGCAAAACCTCCAGCAAAACAATAAGTTTGATCAAACCCCAAGATTGGGAGGCAGTTTCCTCTGGCGGCAATTTTACAAGGCTATCCACGATGCTGGAGCCTCGATGATCTATCAGGCCATGTTTGATGAAGTCGATGAAGGAACCGCAATCTTTAAATGTACCGGTACCCCGCCGATTTCGGAATTACCGACCAGTGTATTTTCAAACCCGTTTTTGCCGACTGGCAACGCACAGTTCGCACCGTATCAGCCCGGCGATGCGCTTCTGCCCAGTGATCATTACCTCTGGTTGGTGGGCCAGGCGACAAAAATGCTCCGCGGTGATATTCCATTGACTCAAACAATACCGACAAGGGAAAATAAATAGCCCGAACGGCGTTTTCGGCTGGCTGGGGACGGTTTTTATGCCTGCCTGGCCTGCGAGGAATGCCCCAAACAGCCCTGATATCCCGGATGAAATGCAATGCCAGACTCTGCGACCTGCCGTCCCAAAAACCAGCCTCGCATCACAGCCGACCTGGCAAGCGGGGCAAACTGCTGCCCAAGCCCGAACCGATGGCGGCCCGGGTGAAAGACCGGTAAAATATCCCGTTTCGTCAACACGACAAGACCCCACCCGGCTTCGCAGACGTTGTGCGAGGTCTTCGCGTCGGGCTTTGGATGGACAGAATTAAATTGATGTTCGATGTTTCTGACGTACATAACAAAAAATTCGAGTGTTTAGTGGATACGCTGGCTTCCGCCGCTTAATACGTGATGAAAATGTGCGAAAGCTTACAGATAAACAAGAGGAATCAAATGATGAAAAACCGTAAGACCCTATTTGCTTTGATTTATTTTTTCCTAATCGGCTTTTGCAGCACCGGCTTTTGCGGAAAAATCATCTATCCCTGGAATGCCGCGACTGCGATTGTAAAAGCGGGTGAGAACGTTACCGTTTGGTTTAATGCCGATGACGGCCAGACCGTCACATCCGCGAAATTACGCGGCCCCTGCAACACCGTTTCCATACCTTCAGTCGCCAGACAAACAGGCTCCTGGCAGTACGATGAGATATCCGGCAACAGGTATAACACACGGATCGCCGTCACTGTTCCGGCGGATGCTCCGCAAGAACGGTATGACCTGATATTGAATACTACGGCGGGGCAAGAGATTTCTCACGGTGCGGTTAAGG
>DLFY01000209.1:2334-27091 GCA_002482415.1 Phycisphaerales bacterium UBA7708 | reverse complement strand
TGTTTAGGATGTTTTCCGGGAAGTATTGTTCAAACGGAATGGGAGATATCGTGTGTGAGGAGAGAATTGAGATGAAATCTCAAATCGTGCGTTGTGTTACGGGTCTGGCCGTGGGACTGTTTTTTGTAGCTGCGAGCCATGCAATGACCTATGATATGGCTTCGGACTTCTCAATTGTGTCAAATCCAAACGGCGTATGGAGCTATGGCTACAGCACTACGCTCGGCGGGGAACTGATTCTTTATCCAGACAAAGGCATTTCTTCGGGCCTGGAATACTGGCAGAAGAATATATCCCTCGGGGCGCCTTCGGTGGCCTACAATCCCACCTCCAACACGCTTGATTTTGGAACTCCGGTCTATGGGCCCGGGCAGCTCGGTTCCCATCCGGGGCCGAACAACCAGATCAGCGTGATTCGTTTTGTCGCACCTGTAAGCGGGACTTATCATATAGAGGCATCGTTTGTTGGAATCGACGAGTGGGGCACAACCACGGATGTTCACGTTCTGATCAATGATGTATCCCTCTTTAACGGGTCGGTCCATGGATACGGTCCCGCTTCCCGAACGAGTACCCAGTTCGATTTTGAGCTCAATGTGAATGATCGCGTGGATTTTGCAGTCGGATTCGGCAACGGCAGTTTCTATAATGATTCCACCGGTGTCGATGCCCAACTGAGCATCTCTCCCTGCGGGACCGCCCTCTATCCGTTTCCACAAGGCGATTTGACGCAGGATTGTTATGTGAATCTTCCGGACCTGGCCGATATGGCCATGCTGTGGCAAACCAGTTCGTGTGATGCCGGCAACCTGTGGTGCGGCGGTGCGGACTTGAGCCACAGCGGGAATGTCGGACTGGACGATTTGGCGATTCTGGCCGGGGCGTGGCTGACGTGTACCGACCCGTTTGCACCGTGTTNNGTTTGTACCCTGAGCGGCTTGTCTTAACAGCAGGCGGGCAGGAGGCCGAGCATTCGGATTTGGTCCATCAGCAAGTTGTACATGCCCATCATGGCGTAGAGGAGGGCGACGGACAAGGCGATGATTGCGACGGTGATGGTCAGCTTGAGCAGCGGGCTGCATCGGGGATTGGTCCAGACCAGCGGCAGTGCCAGCGGGCCGAAGGTCAGCAAGGCCAGAACCATGACGGAGGTGGAATAATACCACTTTTTTGACTTATCCGGCGGGGCCAGGTCTTTGTGACAATATCGACACAAAATAGCTTCTTTTTGGATCAATTCCGCACAGAACGGGCATTTTTTAAGGTTCCCGGCCTGGCCGACAGCTTGTTCCGACGACATTTCCATCACATTATTTCCTCAATACGGGTATACCTTGTTCTTATCGGCTAAAGTGGGGAAGGTGAATCAATAAAAAGGGAAATGCAGCGGAATAAGGCTGAAAACAGGTGTATCATGTTGCTTTTTATGGGACTATATGGTATAAAGAAGCCCGTAAACGGACTCTGAAATTTCGTCATATTGTTTAGGAGGTGTGAGATGGAAAGAGTGAGCGGACTTGTCTTGATGCACGTCGTACTGGTTCTGGGCGGAGTTGTTTTTGCTGCGGCCCCTTCGGATTTAACCCTTCATTACATTCCCGGGCAGCTTCATTTGACCTGGGCGGATAATTCGAGCGATGAATATTCTTTCTCGATTGAACGGCGGGTGACGCCGTTTCCCGGGACCTGGTCGGAAATCGCTCAGGTGCCGGCCAATCATACCTCGTATCAGGCGGGCGGCCTGGTCAACGGAATGACCTATTCTTTTCGGGTTCGAGCCGTCAGTGAATTCGGGTATTCGGATTACTCGAATACGGTTTCGCGGACGATCAGCACGCTGCTGTATTCGCTGCGGCTGAATACGCCCAATGGAGAAAAAAATCTGGCAGCCGAAGGAGTGTATCCGATTACCTGGGGCAATTATTATAATCCGCCGGAACGGGTGAATCTGTATTACTCGCTTGACGGCGGCAGCAACTGGGTGACGATTGTGTCAAATTATCCGAGTACGGGGCATTATTCCTGGAAGCTGCCGGCAGAGACGACCAGCGAGTGTATTGTCAAGGTTGCTGCGTCCGATGATGCGTTCAGTTATGATTTGACGGATACGGCGTTTCAGATTCAGGGGTATGATTTTGATCGGCCCGGCGGGGCGCAGGGCTGGACGATCAGCGATGTCTATGATGAGGATAACTATCCGATTGATGCGGGTTTTCGGTTTAACTGGCGAGACCCGGTGGATTATCCGAACAAGCCCGGGGCGGATCCGGCAGGCAATTTGCAGGGGTCGATAGCGATTGTGAAGGATAAGCCGGGTATTATTTATTCGAATCTTGACAATATATTGGCCGAGTACTGGTATGTGGATGTGATGTCGCCGGACCTGACGAACCTGGAGTACTGGCAGCAGGCTGCGGGGATGCGGGTCCAGATTGCCCATTGTATGAAGACCAAGGGCAAACTGTACAGCAATACGATTTTTAAGGTGGTTGATACGGATTTGAATCAGGTTCGATATTTTACCTATCCCGGAATTGCATCCCAGTTGAATTATTGCACTTATAATGTGAACAATATCTGGAATATGCGTCCGATTTTCTTCAAGAATATTCCCGGGTTTCCAGCACATTATATCTTCAAGGAGATTACCATCAGGATCTGGGGGGACCTGGGGTATCAGTATGATGAGGAAGAAAACGGCTCGGTATTTCTGGACAATATTTTCCCAATCTATCCGGGGACGGATTATGATTGCGATGGCGATACGGATCTTGCCGACTTTACGGCGCTGAGCCGGGTATGGGGGACGGCCACTGGAGACCCGACCTGGAATCCGCTTTTTGATCCGTATAATTCCGGACTGATCGATATTTATGAATTACGGGAGTTTGTCAGTCACTGGCTTGAGGGCGTCGAGTAAGTCATGATGCCATCCAGCCTGCATGCTGGGGCCCGCTTTAATGGACTTCCTGGAGCCAGCGGACGACGAGGTATTCGAGGTCGTTGAGGTCCACGGTGCCGTCCTGATTGAGGTTGGTTCCATGGCACCAGTCAGGCGATTCACAGGAAGTGAGCTGCCAGTAGGGTGCGAACAGGGCGAAATCTTCATAATTGATGAATTCATCGCCGGACAGGTCGGGTGACAGGCCGGAGGTGATGCAGATATTGTCGATGGAGGTGGTCTCGACACCGGAGACATAATCGGCGATGATATACATGGCCTGGAGGTTGGACAGCACGTCCAGCATCTGGGCCAGCGTGGGTTCGGGGCCGTTGTGCGTATTCAGGTGCCAGCCGGCCGGACGCAGGGGGATGATATAATGCTGCCAGGAATCGGTCGGCATGGTCCAGGGGCTGCACAGGACGATGTCGCCGCTGACCAGAAACACCATGGGGCCGTCGATGCGGGTTCCGGCTGTATTATGCAGCATATCGAGGGCGATCTGACCGCCGAGCCAGTCGGAGCGGTCGCCGAGATACTTTGCCGGGGCGGCGAAGGTGGTCCATTGATTATCCTGGTCGGTCAGCGAAATCCATCCGCCGGCGTCATGGGAGATGGGCAGGGTCTGGACGACCTGTGCGAGATTGGCTGTGGACAGGGCGGCGCCGGTCCAGCCATCCGTGCCGGAGGTGAGTTCTGTGCAAATAGACAAATCAGCGGGGATGTGTGTCGCCAGATCTCCGCGGCCGGCATTGAAAGAGTCGAGGATGGAGTTGAATACATAGTTCGGCTGAGCGAGATTATTGAGGTCATAGACGAAGATGTCGTCGTTGTCGATGGATGTTTTTGAGACTTCAAATGCAAAGAGGGTGTCGGGGCGGCTGGCGGGGATTGCGGCGCCGACCAGAAATTTGGCATAGGGGGTGGTGTCCTGATAGAGTTCGGTCAATGCGCCGGTATGGGTGTTGAGGGTATAGATGCCGGAGTAATCGACGAGGAAGGCCTGGCCGAGGGTGTTGAAGCACAGGTCTGCACCTTCGGCAATCAATCCGGTGTAAGCGGAGCCGTTTAATGTCAGAGGGACGCTGCGAAGGATCCGGCCGGTGACGATGTCGATTGCCAGCAGACTTTCACTGGTGTGGTCAGCGGCCCAGAGTCGGCCATGACGATCAAAGGCGGCGCTGAAAATATGCGTGTTGGGAAAGACGATGCCGCTGCTGATGACTGCTGCGGTGGCGGGATCTAATTGATACAGGGTTGATGAGGTGGTTGTGGTTGGCTCGAAGAACCACAGGCCCTGAGTTTGGGAAAAGGCTAAGGCGTCGGCGCGGATTTGGACGGCATTGTTGGTGACAATTCCGATGGAGGTGAAGGCGGTGCCGTTGTCTTCAAATGAAAATAAGGTGACAGGGGTATAATACTCTCCTGTGCCGCCTCCGCCGATACTGCGGGACTTGATGCCGTAGATGGTGTCTGCGCAAAGCAATGCCGAAAATGACAACAGTCCAAGACAAATGAGCATTCTCATGTTTTACCCTCCGAAAAAAAGATGTTTTTATCTCTCCTATTTTCACAATATTCTACTGTGTATATCTATAAATGTCAAGTTATTTTGTGTCAGGCCAGGGAGCAGATGCCGCTTTACAAAAGCGAGTCGATTGCAGTATAAAGACGTATCTTTGGTGATGTGTTTGGGATAAAAATGATAGATATACTACATAATTATGTGCTGGCGGCGGAAGTGGACCTGGAAAGGACGCTGGGGACGGTGATGACGCTGGTGTGCCTGGCGGGTGTGGGCGTGCTGATTAGTTGGCAGGTGCAGACGCCGGGATTGAGTGCGCTCAAACAGTGTCCTATCCGGCGGACTCGGCTGCCGCTGTTTTTTCCGTTTCTGCAGTTGATTGTGTGGCTGGTGGGGGCGATGCTGTGCGGGGAATTGATTAAAAAGCTGCTGGCTTCGCGTCCGGAAACGACTATTCATTTTATGCAATATGCGGCATTAACGATTCTGGATATTGGTTTGCTGGTGTTTTTTCTGCTGGTGGCAAAGTTTGGCTTTGTGCGGGGGCTGCGGGGATTCGGATTGAATTGGCGGAAGATCCCGAAGGATTTGGGGTGGGCGACGGTAAACCTGGCGGCGATTTATCCGATTGTTTTGATGATGCTGTATGTGACGGTGGAGGTGGGCAAGCTGTTTGCGGGGCCGGAGTTTGAGCTTCAAAAGCATCAGACGCTTGTGGAAATGAATCAGGCTAATCCGGTCTGGATGCAGGTGCTGCTGGTGTTGTTTGCGGTGGCGATTGTGCCGGTGTTTGAGGAGGTTCTTTTTCGCGGGCTGATTCAGTCCACGCTGACGGCGCATCTGCCCAGCCCGTGGATGTCGATTGGGATTACATCGGCTTTATTTGCGGGGCTGCATTACGGGACGCATTCAGTTGGCATCTTTGTGCTGGCCTGCTGCCTGGGGTATGCATACGAAAGAAGCGGCTCGCTGTGGCGGTCGATATTCATTCATATTCTATTTAATAGCATCAGTGTGGCGGGGGCATTATTTTTGGGCCTCTAAGCAGGGGGATGAAAATTATTTTCATAGATTTTCAGAATATGAAAACATTTTCATAAAAGTTTAGGGGTAAATTGGGATAGATTTCCCTGGTTTATTTTTGCTATCATCTTTCATTGGCGGAGGTTCAGTGAAGGATACGGCGAGGCTGAGGGTTCGGTTTCTTTCCTGCCTTTGTAACCCTGGGGTACAGTATTCTGGGGAGGTCTATACTCACTCAATTTCAAGTGGAGGTCTTCTATGAAGTCTGTGTTTGTCTGTCTGGTGATGCTGGCGGCGAGTGTGCCGGGGTTTGCAGCGGTGACGGTGCTTGAGAATTTTGATACAGTAACGATCAGTGATTTGATTTATCAAGACGCCACTTTGATTGATGGGGTGATTCTGATCGGAAGNNCCGGGCAGCAAGAATACACGTGTCGGGATTCATGTCGAATCATTTGAAATTTCGTTTGGAGAGCTGCTTTCCGGAGAGGTTAAGATCAAAAAAGGCAGTCCGGCCATAGCTGACCCGTATGTAATGTTTCTTGTGGACACAAATCGTAATGGGATTTCTGATCTTGGCGCAAACAACAAAGATGATTATTTTATGCAGCTTAATCCGACATTCAGCGAGCCTGATGATAAAGGGTGGTCAAAATTGACATTTGACTTGAATTCACAATTTGCTAAATCTTCAAGTGCAAATACACGGCCTTCGACTGGAAAAGCGCTCAGTGAATGGCTGGCTCAGTATGATAATTGCCAGATTTTCAGATATTTTGTATGTTACAATATGCCGGCTGCTAANNAATGCGGGATGTTATATAGATGACCTGCAGTTCAAATATGGGACGCCGGACGTTGATCCTGAGACTGAAGAGCCTGTGCCGGCGACGGTTCCTGTGCCGGGTGCGGTGGTGCTGGCTTCGCTGGGGCTGGGGGTTGTACGCTATATGCGAGGGCGCGGGCGGATTTAGCCGGTATTTCTTTTAAATCGCATGCGGGCAGGGCGAAACACCCTGCCTGTTTTATACCCAGCAGGTATGATTCTTCCGCGAGCAAAAGAAGCAGGTGGTTGATGTTCCTGCAGTTAGTCGCCGAACCGGACTATTTTAAGTCGGATCAGTATAGTCAGTGGGACAGGAGGAGTTTGACGGCGGCTGCTGCGGTCAGGGCGGTGACGACGATTTCAAAGACTTTCTGGGGGAGTTTGTTGAGCAGCCAGACGCCCAGCAGGGCGCCGATGGCAATAGCGGGAAAGGTGGCGGCGTCGATGATGAGGGATTGTTTGTTCATCAGGTTCTGGCCGGCGCTGAAAGGGACTTTAAGCCAGTTGAGCAGGAAGAAATACGAGGCGTTGAGGCCGACGAATCGTTTTTTGTCCAGCCCCAGGGACAGGAGGTAGAGCGTCATCACGGGGCCGGCGGCGTTGGCGAGCATGCTGGTGAAGCCGGCCATGGAGCCGAACAGGGTGGCAATTGACCAGTGAGTTCGAAGGGCGTCGAGGTTCTGACGAGTACCGGCGGGCAGAAGATTGGCGGCGTAGCGGCCAGCCAGCATGACCAATACGACGATGCCGATGAGCTTGCCCAGCAGGGAGTCGTTGACGGATTTCATCAATGCGGCGGCGGCGACGACACCGACAATGGTGCCGGGCAGCAACTGCAGGATGAGCTTCCACTGGGCGGAGTAGCGGTAGTAAATGGCCGCGAAGATGTCGGCGGTGATGAGCATGCCCAGCAGGATGCCGGTGGAGGCGCTGGCTGGGAAGATCATGGCCATCAGCGGCACGACCAGTATGCCAAAGCCCGGCACGCCGGTTTTGGCGATGCCGATGAGCAGGCCGCACAGTAACAGCAGCATCCATTGAGATCCGGTTAATTCAGACAGTGTCATGATGTTCCTTTTTGGGCGGTATGAATCCGCACGGTTCCGAAGGTCAGCGAGCGGATGATGATATCATGAAAGCCGACCTGACGCAACTGCCCGGTCAGGTCCACGGTTTCCCAGCGATGTATCGAGGCGGCGAGGTAGCGCCACGGAGCTGAGTCCCCTGCGATCCATCCGGCCGCGAGCGGCATAATTCGGCACAGGTAAAAGAGATAGAGCCTGCGGGACAGTCCCTGTTTGGGCAGGAAGAATTCAAGGATGCACAGTTTTCCGCCGGGTTTGAGCAGGCGGTGGGATTCCTTCAGTGCCGCGGGCAGGTCGTCCACATTGCGAAAGCCAAAGGCACAGGTGATGCGGTCGAAGGACGCCTCGGGCAGGCCGGTGTTTTCGGCGGAGGCACAATGCCATTGCATGGCGGTATTGGCGGCGGCGTATTTTCTGGCTTTTTGTGCGGCGATATCCAGCATGGGCCTGGCGATGTCGCAGCCGGTGATGGATTGGAGTTGGCCGGTTTTAACGAGGGCGAAGGTCATATCGCCGGTGCCGCAGCACAGGTCCAGAGCGGAGGTAATAATGCCGTCGCAGGCGATGGCGGCGGCTTTGCGTCGCCAGTAGAAATCCAGTCCGAAGCTGAACAGGTGATTGCACAGGTCGTAGCGTCGGGCGATGGCCGAAAACATGGTGGATGTCGCGGGTTGAGTCATGGTCAGCGGATCGGGTACAGGACAAAGATGATGACATCCCAGACGGCGTGGCTGAGAATAACGGGCCAGAGACATTTTCGCCAGGCGTATAACAGGCCCCAGAAGCCGCCGCATAAGGCCGCCGCGGCAATCAGCATCAAATTCATTGAGGCCACATGAACGAGTGTATAGACGGCGGTTGCGGCGACGAAGCCGACGAGTATTCCATAGCGGCGGCAGAGGCGTTTCTGCACGAAGCCGCGCCAGAAGATTTCTTCGGCGGGGCCGATCCACAGGGCCAGCAGCAGGGCAATCGGCAGCGGCGAGGTGCCATCGCGGAGCTGGTAGATATGCTCCACCTGACCGGCGGCGAATCCGAATAATTGCCGGGCGATATGGTAAGCGATGTAAAAGCCTGCATATAAGACCAGGGGGCTGAGCAGGCCAGCGGCCAAATCCATCCAGAGTCCGCCGCGTGCCGGGGCGGCAAAGAAATTTTCAATCGGCTGCAATACGCGAGGCAAAGGTATAACCGCTGTTGGTTCGGGCCGGTTTTTCTGTTGGAGGACAAGGGCGCTGACAGCCAGCAATCCTGATGACAGCGTCATCATCGGCCAGAATGACAGGCAGGCTTTGGTTGGGCCAAACATGGCCGTCCAGAGAACGAGGGCTGCAAGGCATAGAATGATTATGGCTTTCATCGCATGAATCCTCCGATGATCAGAGAGATAATCAGCAGGACGCCGAAGGCCAGATGCAATTTGGCGGTCTGGACATCGAGGGCGGCAATCGCAGCGGGATTGTCGGGCCGGCTTTGCAAGGCACTGCGTGTTGGAATATAGGCCAATGGCAATGTACATAAGGCAATCAGGCTGAGGACGGGCAGGATGCCGAGGGTGCATAGTATTATCAGAAAGACGTATGCGGCGATATTCAGTACGGAATATTCGAGCCGTGCGACGCGGTGCCCCAGCAGGCCGGCGGTGGTGGTGATGCCGGCCTGGGTGTCGTGGAGGATGTCGCGGAGGTTGTTGCCGCTGAGGATGGCCGCGACCAGGCAACCGATTGGCATGGAGACCAGCAGTACGTTGTGGTTGTAGGTACCGGTCAGGACGAAATAGGAGCCGATGACCATCAGCGGGCCCATAAGGATAAAGACCATCAGGTCGCCGAGGCCGAAGTATTTGTAACCGACAGGGGCGGCGGTGTAGAAGATTCCGCCCAGCATGCCGATGACGCCCAGCATCAGGATGGGCCAGCCGCGGAGATAAATAAATATCAGCCCGATGGCTGCGGTCAGGGCAAATAAAAATAATCCGCCGAGCAGGATTTGACGCGCCGATAATTTACCTTCGACGATGACCCGGCTTCCGCCGAAGGTGTAATCTTTGTCGACGTTTTTGATGTAATCNNAATCGAAATACTCACTGACGAGGTTGGTGGCCGCGTGAATGGTCAGGGACGCGACGACAATCAGCGGCATCAGTCGCCAGTCGGTGGAGGTTCCTTCGTAAAAAACCCATGCTGCGCCAAGCAGGACGGGAATGATTGACGCGGTCAGCGAGAATACGCGTATGGCCTGCAGCCAGATGGCTGCGGTGTGGAGAAATCCATGCTGTCGGGTGAGTGTGGTCATGGGGCGCCCTATGCAATGTCGGTTTTGGTGATTTCGCGGAGCAGGGTGGTGGCGTAGCAGCCGCTGTCGAGTTCGAAGGCCAGCTCGAGATAGTCGCCGCGATTGTCGGCGCCGCTGGCGATATGGACATCACGCGGCTGGAACCGCAGCGCACGGCGTCCGCCGCGGGCGCCGAAGTTTTTGATTCGGCGAAGGTCGTCTTCGGTGAGGGCTTCACGATCGAGAATCGGGTTTTCAATCTCGCCGGCGGCATCGGTCAGACGTGCGGTTCGCATACCCAGGAGCGGGCCGGTGGGGCTGATTTCAAAGCTCTGGCAGCGGGGCTGATCGACGTCCGGCTGCTCGACATGAAAGCAGGCGCCGTTGTCATGCTTCATGGCCATGTCGCCCAGAAGAATGGTGTCGATGCGGGGCATGCGTGCGGCGAGGACTTCGTTAAACAGGGCCGATTGCCACGCGGAGACCAGCAGGTTTTTCATGGCATCATCGAGGGCGCGGCTGGCGCGTTTGAAATTGCCTTTGGTGCGGACCAGTTCCTTGAGCATCCGGCGATGGTCGTGGAAGGCCTTGGGCCAGCATTCGAGGGCCTGTTCATAGTTGCCCTGCTCGTACAACTGGCGGGCTTCGATGAAACGTTTGTCGGTTTCGTTGTCGGCATCGCCGAGAAAGAGCCGGCAAAATTCGGTTGTGTCGTTTTTAATCAGCATCTCGCCGAGTCTGCCGCTGTCGGAGCGTCCGCCGAAACGCTGGGGGCCGAAATAATTCGGTACGCCCCGGCGGATGAGTACGTCCATGATGGCCTGAGTGATTTGTTCGGCTTGCTTGGCTGGGACGGACAGGTTTCGCATTCGAATCATGAATTTATTGGCCGACAGGTGGCCGACTCTGAGTTTGTTGCCGTGACGGCCGATTTTGAGGACTTTAATCTGAGGGCAGTCGAGGGCCATGAGTTTGTCAGGGTCGATGTGTTCGATGGAAATCCACTGGCGGGTAATGGCCTGGGCATCCTTGCGCCCGGCATAACCGATATCAGCCCGGCGAACACCCAGTGCGGCGGCCATTCGCGCCACGGCGTCGTGGGTGGTCAACTGCTGTTTTTCGATGAAGGCGTAAACGTGGGTTCCTTCGCCGCAGGGTTCATAGAGCGGGACTTCCTCGACGCAGAAATCTTCGGGCCGCTGCTTGATGACGCCGGTGACGCAGCCGAGGTCACTGGTTATAAAGGGCAATTCAAGATTATTAATCATTTTATATAACTTTCACTCTATTTGTCCGCGATGCGGAAAAGGTTTTTGGTTTTATATCGCCGCGAAATCGCACAGGACGGTATCGGCGATACCGAGAGCGTTTCGGGTCAGCCGCAAACATTTCTTGTGCCATTCCAGATGAGCCAGATGCAGATGCTCTGCAATCGGGGCGGCAAACAAGGCGGCGATATCATACCCGGTTTGCCGCTGAAATTCCACTGGTTCTATGCCGGTGCGGGTTCGAAGGTTTAAAACGGCTGTTTCACAGGCGAACTCCTCCGGAGTCGGTGCGTGCTCGCTTTCATAGGCAAATTGCCGGTGTTCTATGGCGGCAATGTAGGACTGCAGGTCGGGGATATTTTCGGTCCGCTTGCCTCGGAACCAGCCTGCCGCCGCGGGGCCAAGACCAATATAGGGCCGGTTTTTCCAGTAGCGGAGGTTGTGGCGGCATTCGAAGCCTGGGCGGGCGAAGTTGGAGATTTCATATTGCTGAAAGCCTGCGGCGGCAAGGGTGTCGATGGTTAATTCGTACATCCGGCGGTCCAGTTCGTCACTGATGGGCGTAATTTGGCCGGCGGCGGTGTCGCGTACCAGCGGTGTGTTGCCTTCGTAGGTCAGGCTGTAGGCGGAGATGTGACGGGGCTGGAGGGCGATGGCTTTGTCCAGTGAGTCTTTCCAGTCGGATAAGGTTGAGCCGGGGATGGCGAAGATTAAATCCAGGCCGATATTGTCGAAACCGGCGTCGCGGGCATCGTCAACGCATTGCACGGTATCCTGGACATCATGGATACGCCCCAGAAACGTCAGTTCTCCGGGATTGAAAGACTGGGCACCGATGGAGATGCGGTTGATGCCGCGCCGGCGGATCTGGTCAAAGAATTCCGCATCGGTCTGGCGGGGATTGACTTCGATGGTCCGTTCCGCGTCCGGCTGGGCTTGCGGGGTAATCCAGTCGAGCAGGGCATACAGCAAATCCCGCTGCATGGCCGAGGGGGAGCCGCCGCCGAGAAAGACGGTGGAAAAAGACGGACAGGGCGCATGCATTTCTAATTCCCGACGGATAGCATTCAGATAATCCTGCTGCTGCCGGCTGTCGGCGGTGATGGAATAGAAGGCACAATAACGGCACTTGCGGGTGCAAAACGGGATGTGGATATAGACAGAGCAATCCGCCGGGGTATTCAGCGCGGAAGAGTGGGATGCTCCGGTGTTCATACCGTATGCTGATGCGGGCCGACGGGGTGCTGGAGTTTTCGTCCGAAAAGCCTGCCGATGAATGTATGATACCACAGCCAGCGGACAAAGCCGGTGGAGGCGAATCCGACGAAGGCAATGGCCATTGCCACCTGCAGGCCGCACAGGAAGATGACGCCGAACAAGATGCCGGCCCAGACCAGGTGAGTGATGGGCTTTTTGCCGCGGAGATACTGGTTGACCACGTGCGGGTAGCGAATACGGCTGACCATGAGCGCGGCCAGACCGATGGTGATAAAGGGCAGGGTGTGGATAATCAGCCAGCGTCCCGCTTCGAAAAGAACCGTGTCTTTGGCGGCGTCGCTGACCAGATGCTGATAGAGGATAATCAGGCTGGCGAGGACTCCGGCGGCGGCGGGGGTTGGCAGGCCGGAAAAGCTCATGTGAGCGGTTTCATCTTCGACGTTTTCGACGTTGAAGCGGGCCAGGCGAACCGCGGCACAGCACAGATAGACTGCGGCGGCCAGCCAGATGAGGCGTTCGACGAAATCGCCCATCAGCTTGATGGAGGGCGACAGGATAATCGGCAGAGTCCCCATCAGCAGTTTAAAGGTTAAAAATGCAGGCGCGGCACCAAAGCTGAGCATGTCGCAGAGACTGTCGAGCTGTCCGCCGAAGCTGGAGGTGGAGTGGCTCATGCGGGCCAGTCGGCCATCGAGCATGTCGGCGATCATCGCGGCGTAGAGCATGAAGCCGGCGGCGGCGAAATGTTCCTGGCCTTTGGCGGCCATACCGATGGCGGCGAAACCGCAGACGCCGTTAATCAATGTGACCAGCGACGGCAGCAGGGTGATGTATTGCAGACGTCGGGGTCTGTTGCGGCGAAAGAAAAACCGTCTTTTTTTGGGCTGTTCGTTTCCGTTCATTCGTATCTCACCAATACCGTCAGGCCGGCCTGGACTTTGTCACTGAGCTGGACCTGGCATTTGAGGTTGTCTCGTATGGGGACGTAGAGTTCCGTACGCGAGCCGAATTTGAGCATGCCGAATTGCTGGCCCTGGGCGAGGGTGTCGCCGGTCTTGGGTTCACAGACGATGCGGCGGGCGATGGCGCCGGAAATCTGGCGGACCATAATTTCGTCTTTAGGCTCGTCCAGGCGGGTCATCCGCACATCGTTGGATTCGTTGACGCGGCCGCTGGTGGGGCTCATGGCGTTTTTAAACTGGCCGGGTTTGTATTTGATTTCGCCCACGCGGGCCGCACAGGGGGCGCGGTTGATGTGGACGTTGAAAATGCTCAGAAAGATGCCGATTCGCATCGCCTTATGGGGGAATGCGGGGTCGTTTTCCACGATTTCTATATCCGTAATGGTTCCATCCGCGGGGGAGAGCATCACTTTGGGATCAACCGGGATGACGCGGTAGGGGTCGCGAAAGAACGATAATGCCCATGCCAGCACGATAAAGAGGATGAGTTCCGGCAGCCAGACGCAGGCAAAGGTCAGACCTTTGCTTTGCCAGACTGATGAGGCAAAACAGTATCTGGCAATCAGCCAATAGATGACCATTGCCGCGGCCAGGGCCAGCGGGATGACCGCGACTTGCGGTAAACCATATTTTGTCAGAGGAATTCGCATAGCCGGGCATCATACCTCATTCGAAAGGTTTCCACAAGGCCGGAATTCAAGTCTTTTTGCATCGTCATCTATGGGCATTCGGGGGCATCTGGGATTTTATTTTTGACTTTTGCAGGCAAGTTTTTACAGTGGTGGGTCTATTGTTTGATTGACGGTCCAAAGGAGAGTTATGGATAGTATATATTTGAATGTGAAAAAGGCTCAGGAGGCGGGGTATAAGCCGGCGCTGATTGGGCTTGCACATAATAAAAAGCAATGTCCGGACAAGATGTCGGTGGTCGCTGAGAAGCTGGCCGACAAGGACGGCGGGCATAATAAGTTTCTGGAAAGTATTGTGGTGTGGCTGGATGTGTGCGGGCCGCGGTATTTCTGGCAGGAGGCCGACACGTTCCGACTTTCGACCAAGCAGTCCGAAAGCACGATGCATACGCTGACCCAGGAATTGCTGAGCATTGATATCCATGATGAAAAGGCGGTTCAGAAGTTTTTGAAGGATAATTTCGAGCCGGAAAGCTGTTCGCCCGAGACGCTGCGATGGATTTATGAGGCGGCAAAGGCTAATGATTTGATTGCGGTCAAAAAACGGCTGCCGGAAGGATTCTTGCAGACGCGGATGTGGTGTATGAGCTATAAGACATTGCGGAATATTATCTTACAGCGACGAACGCACCGCCTGCCGCACTGGAAGGAATTTATCCGCCAGACGCTGGAACAGCTTGACCACCCGGAATTGCTGCCGGGGCTGTCGGCCAGGGTGGACAAGAAAGATAATTGCCCAGCTTAACAGGGTTGGGTTGGGGGAATATGGTGAATTGTGATGAAATATAACCATCACATTTTATGACATTGATTAAGGGATTTCATTGCCGGTCCACCAGGTCGGCTGAAAAATTGCACAGATTAAAAGCATTACAGGGATTGCAAGTGGTAGCAAGACCGAAACCCAATAGCCCAGGGCAAAGGTGATTTGCCTGTACCGCACAGGATTGGCGGGTCTGATTAATTTCTCTGAGACGGGGCCGGCAAAGTACAGGATATTGGTGATGACCATCATGATCAGGTAGCCGATAGCCTGAAATGCAGTTGTGAATAAAGTGATTTCGAAATCGGGGATTCTGTCTGCATAAAATGATCCCACGGCAGCATAGCAGGTAAACGCCATGATGCCGGCGACGATAAGAGCACAATTGTATCGCCATCGCCGCGATTCCCACCAGTACCAGGCTGAGGTGATGTAATGATTGGATTCATTCATGGATTTTTATGGTAACAATTTCAATCGATTCTAAAAAGCGGTCTTGAGGACTTTACTGGATTCTCCCGGTCTGCCATAATCTAATATATCAGTACGATACCATTGTGGTTTGACAGGGCGGATAGTGAATGTGGGATAAAAGCTGATCAGTTGGTCCTTAATCATGCTGGGATTTCCATATGCAATGATCATATCACCTACAGCAAAATCCTCCATGAATTGATCATAACGTGCAGGGTCGATCGCCCATCCAAGGGCAAACATGCCTTCTCCTCTTGGCGACAGGAAAAACT
Organism: Phycisphaerales bacterium UBA7708; assembly: GCA_002482415.1. Classification (GTDB taxonomy): domain Bacteria; phylum Planctomycetota; class Phycisphaerae; order Sedimentisphaerales; family Anaerohalosphaeraceae; genus Anaeroglomus. The sequence goes on along the minus strand of DLFY01000209.1, from coordinate 11,771 downwards.
TTTCTCTCTGGATGCCATTGTCTTCAATCCAGTCAAAATAGTGATGTTCGATTGTGAACCGTGCGACACGCTCATTATCTTCCGTGTCTATTGAAATAGTTTTTATAATGCCTGTCCAGACAACGAGGGTATCTTTATACTCATCAGGCGATTTACGGACATCATCGGGAAATACATCACGCCGGGCTGTTTCAAAATACTGACGTTCCCACTGAGGAAGAGGTTCGTACAGTCGGGAACCTGGCATAATAGGGCAGCCTGCAAGAACGACTAAAAACAAAGGTATTATTCTGCTGAGTGTCATGTCTTGTTTCCTTGAAATTAGAGAGTAATGTCCTTCTTATGTGTTTTTATTTAGTTCGAGTTTCTTCTGGAAATTCTTAGCCGAAGCAAATACGTATTCTTTGCCTTCATCGGTCAGGAGGACTTTAGGGCCTGCGATGTCGAGGCGGATTGTTTTTTTCGGGTCCCTGGCGCAGAGGATATTGGCCATAGTGATGGCTTTTTCGACGCCGTCGCCGGTGGTGTAATTGGCGACCTCATCCGGCTGGGCGAGGCGGTTGCCATCGTAAATCGAGTCATTGGGCATGTCGTTGAGCCATTGATAGACCTGTTCGGGTGTTTTGTCTTTGCAGGCCTCGATGCTGACCGGGCAGCGTTCCATCGCCGCCTTCAAAAACGGCTGCCAGTCGCAGGTGTCCATATCGCGATAGGCATAAAACGCCAGGTCGGCGGTGATGCTTTTGCTGCGGATGGATTGCAAATAATCAATAATCTGCTGACGCGTCCAGGTATTCGGGATGCGAATGGGTTCGTTTGGTTCATATTGTTTCTGCTCGCTTGGCAGGTTGGGCGTGATTTTCAGGAAGTCCAGCAGTTCGGCGACCAGCTTTTCGGCCTGCGGTATAAACGGCGCCAGAAACCGTGCCAGTTTGTACCGGTCGTCGGGCTTATAAATATCGATATTGTCGTATTCGATATAGGCCCGTAACTGTTCGCAGCAGATACGCCCTTCGTGCGGATAGGGCAGATAGTCGTCGCTGAGGACTTCATCCAGCAATTTTTCGAAAGTCTCATCACCGATGCGGAAGCGGCTGCCGTGTTCGTAGCCGAACAGGACTTCGGCCTTGACAAACATGCGTTTGCCCCGCTGGTGACGGCAGAACTGAAAATACGGATGATAGGCATGATTGGCCCGCAGGAAATTGGCGAAGTTGAGCGCATTGAGCGGTGCGGTCAGGAAGTCCGATAGTTTCTGGCGCAGGCGGGCGAATTCATTGGGCTGGATGGTGGCGCGGTCATAGAGGCAGTGCACCCAGCCGGTGTTGTGGCCGACGATGGTGACTTGTTCGTTGCGGACGGCGCGCTGGGCCTTCATGCTGATTTCAGTGCCGTTGAACCACATGGCCTTGGTGACCATCCGGCGATTGTTGCAGATGACGCCGTCCTGGATGTCGATAAAGTCCTGTGAATGCAGGGGCGTCAGCACCATGAAGATATCCTCCAGCGGGATATCGCAGACGATAAACGCTGCCGCCGCATAGAGGGCCGACAGCGAGACGCATTCGCCGGCGCCGGAGTTGTAGCCGGGTTTGCGGCGAAAGGCGTTCATCGCCTCGACCGTTTCGGTCTTCCAGTAGGGGATGATGTCACCGTCATAGGCATCGAGGCCGAAGTGGCGGCGGATATCGACGTCGAAATAATACTGGTCGCCCTGATAGCCGAACAGGGCGTTGCTTCGGGCGATCTGGTCGCGGGGGATGTATTTTTCGAAGCGGGCGATCTCGGCATCCTTGGTGGTCAGACCCCAGGTCTGCAAATCGAGATTGAACTCGAATTCGTCCATGATGTACTGCCGCAGCCGCATCAGCTTGCGGTAGGGGGCCTTGCCTTCCAGCTTGACGAAGCAGTCCTCCTGGCGCCATTTCCAGATGGCCGGACTCATCAGGTTGGCCAGCACGAGGCTGTACATTAATTCGGGGAAAACAAAACATTCCATGTCCGACAGCGAAACGGCGGAACTGTATTTTTCGAGGTCTTTGTTGTGCAGCATAGAAACCCTTTCCATTTTGTTTCTATTATTGTACGTCTGCGGGACAATCTGTGCAACCGGAAAACAAGGGCGAAAAAAAGCTTGCCTCTGTAACAATTTGCGGTACAGTTTTATCATATATCATAAGGAAATCATCAATTTGAACAGGAGATGCATGATGAAGAAGTGGACAGCGTTAGCGTTTCTATTATGTTTTGCGGCAATCACTTACGGCGATGTGAAGCTGCCGGCGATTTTCGGGGATAATATGGTCATCCAGCAGAAAAGCAAAGTCGCCGTGTGGGGCTGGGCGGATGCCGGCGAAAAAGTCGAGGTTAAGGGGTCGTGGATGTGGTTTGGGACCTCTGTCAAGGCCGACAAAGACGGGAAGTGGCGGGTCAAAATCANNTCCGGCCGCCGACGGCAAGCCGTTGACTTTGACCATTAAGGGCAATAATACCATCGCCTTAAACAATGTGCTGGCCGGGGAGGTCTGGGTTTGTTCGGGTCAGTCCAATATGGAGTTTACGTTTGCGATGCTGCGGCTGGGTGATGCGATTAAAGACGAAAATAATGATAATATTCGTCTTTTTACTGTACAAAAGAAGATTTCCGCCGTGCCGCTGGATGATTGTGTTGGTACCTGGCAGCTTACCCGGCCTGATGTGCTGATGAATTTCAGCGCGGTGGCCTATTGTTTCGGAAAAGAACTATATGCTAATTTGAATGTCCCGATTGGTCTGATTAATACCAGTTGGGGCGGCACGCCGGCGGAGTCCTGGACCAGCGAAGAAGGTCTGGCGCCGTTTGCGCATTATGTGAATACGGCCAAACAATATCAGGAATTTGCGAAGAATCCCGGGAATCTGAATGAGATGCTCACGAAGGCCGTCAGTGAATGGGAACAGAAAATTGCTGCTATCGATCCAGGCACGCAGGGCAACTGGCAGGATCCGCAACTGGATGTCAGCGACTGGAAAGAGATGGAACAGCCGACGTTCTGGGCGGGATCGGACCTGGAGCCGGTCGATGGAATCGTCTGGTTCCGTCGTGTGACGAATCTGCCGCCGTCGTGGGCGCGTAATCCGATGGAACTGCATCTGGGGCCGATTGACGATATCGATACAATCTGGGTCAACGGGGTCAAGATTGGCGGAACGATTGGATATAACAAAGAACGCAGATACGTGATTCCGACCACAGCGCTGCGGGTTGGGCCGAATGTGATTGCGGTGCGGGTTGTGGATACCGGCGGTGAAGGCGGCTTTAACGGCAGCAAGGAACAGATGCGCATCGGGCCGGTGGGGGCGGATGTCAAAACCTGCGCCACGCTTGCCGGGGCCTGGAAATACAAAGCCAGCCTGTCCAATCAGCCGCTTCCCGGTGCGCCGAATGTGGATGGCGGATTTGGCGCCAACACACCAACGTCGTTGTTCAACGGGATGATTCAGCCGCTTGTTCCTTACGGCATTGCCGGGGCGATCTGGTATCAGGGTGAAGCCAATATCGGCCGTTCGGATGAATATGCTCAGTTGATGCCGGCGATGATTTCCGATTGGCGCAGGCATTGGGGCATTGGCGATTTCCCGTTCTACTGGGTGCAGATTGCTCCGTATGTGTACAGCGGTTCGGGCAATAGTGAATCTGCGTATCTGCGTGAGGCTCAGGTCAAGGCGCTGGCGGCTGTCAAAAACGGCGGTATGGCTTCGACGATGGATATCGGTGAAGAGCGCGATATTCATCCGAGAAACAAACAGGATGTCGGCAAACGGCTGGCTTTGAACGCGCTTGCAAAAAATTATAATAAAAAGGTTGCAGGTTTCAGCGGCCCGATGTATAAATTGATGAAGATTGAAGGACAGAAGATACGTTTGTCTTTTGATTATACCAACGGAGGGCTTGTGGCCAGGGAGGGCCAATTATCTGAGTTTGTGATTGCCGGAGAAGATAAGGTATTTGTTCCCGCCCAGGCCGTGATTGAAGGCGATACGGTGGTTGTCTGGAGTGACCAGGTGACCGCGCCGGTTGCCGTGCGGTATGCGTGGACCAACTGGTCTACCGGCCCGCTGGGAAACAAAGAGGGCCTGCCGGCGTCGTCTTTCCGTACGGATGACTGGAAGTAAAAACCGGATAATGTATTTTGTGCAAGTCGTATAAGTAGTTTTACGGATAAGATGTTGTAAAAGCCCCTGCGGAATGCTCGCGGGGGCTTTTTTTATGGTTATAAAGGGATGTTGATGAGAGTCATTATTTATACCGATGGCGGGTGTTCTCCCAATCCGGGGCTTGGCGGATGGGCGGCGGTGTTGATCAGCCCGGAGCATAACCACTATACCAAAGAGCTGTCCGGTGCCCAGCCGGAGACGACCAATAATCGGATGGAGCTGCTGGCGGCGATTCGTGCACTGGAGGCTTTGAAAACACCGTGCCAGGTTGAACTGCATACCGACTCGAAATATCTGCAACATGCCTTTACGGAAAAATGGCTGGACAACTGGCAGCGGAATGACTGGAAAACCGCAGCGAAAAAGCCGGTGGTGAATCAGGACTTATGGTGTCGCTTGCTGGAGTTGACGGCGATTCATTCCGTGCGATGGTGCTGGGTCAAGGGGCATTCCGACAATAAATACAATGAACGTTGTGATTTGCTGGTACAAAAGGCCCGCGAAAAAGTGCGGCAGCGATATTAACGCATTTTTTTAATGATGAAGGACAGGACAAAGAAGGCGAAATTGATCAGGACGATGGTGGCCCCGGTAGGCAGGTCGGCCAGATAAGAGACAAACACGCCGATTAACACCGACAGGGTGGAAAACACGGCCGCCAGCAGCATGGCCAGGCGAAATCCGCGGGCGATTTGCAGGGCGGTGATAGCGGGGAAGATAATCAGGCTGGAAATCAGCATCGTTCCGACGACCCGGATACCGAGGCTGACGGTGACGGCGGTGCACAGGATGAGGATTTTATTGATTTTTTCAACGGGGATGCCCAGCACACGGGCGTATTCTTCTTCGAAGGCGATGGCGAACAGCTCGTGGTAGAATAAAAAGACCATGCCGATGACAATCACCGACAGAGCCACACTCAGGATGACTTCATGCATACTGATTGCCAGGATGCTGCCGAATAAAAAGCTGAACAAATCGATGTTGAAGCCGCGACCGACGCTGGCCAGTATGATACCGACAGCGACGCTGACGGCCGAAACCAGCCCAATCGCGGCATCGGCATAGACATCGGCTTTATCCGAAAGCCACAGAATCCATAACGAGGCAAACATCACCAGTGGAATCGAGACCCACAGCGGCTGGGTATTCAGAAACAGCCCCAGCCCTCCCGCGGCAAGCCCGACATGGGCCAGGCCGTCGCCGATCAGCGACAGTCGCCGCAGGACCAGAAACACGCCCAGAAACGCACAGCAGCAGCCGATAAAGACGCCACCGACCAGCGCCCGCTGGATAAAAGCGTATTGAAGGGCTTCCAGAATCGTGTTCATTGTTTCTCCTTCATCGGGCAGTGCTGGCCGCAGATCAGGTGCTGAGCATGGGGGCCGAAATACCGGGTCATTTCCGGCGATATGCAGAACTGGTCGAATCCGCCGAAGAAAACCAGATGTTTGTCGAGGTAGGCCAGCTTGGCGGCGAAATGGCCGATATGGCTGGCGTCGTGGGAAATCAGGACGATGGTTTTTCCGAATTGCGTGTTGATTTCGCGCAGTGTCCTGTAAAATTGTTCCCGGGTGGCCGGGTCGATGGCGGCGGTCGGTTCATCCAGCAGGAGCAAATCGGGGTCGTTGACCATGGCGCGGGCCAGAAACACACGCTGCTGCTGGCCGCCGGAGAGTTCGCCAATCAGCCGTTCAGCCAGGTCGCATACGCCGACGGTTTCCATGGCCTTGATGACTTTGCTGTAGTCTTTGCCGAAAATCATGCGAGGAAAGGACTTGGCCGAAAGTATCCCGGAGGCGACGATTTCCCGGACGGTGGCGGGGAAACCCTTGTGCAGATTGCGTGAGACCTGGGGGACATAGCCGATTTTGTTCCACTGGGTGAATCGGCGGGCATCCGTGCCGTACAGGGAAATGGAGCCTTCCGTCAGCGGCAGGAGATTCAGGATGGCCTTGAACAGAGTGGTTTTGCCTGAACCGTTAGGGCCGATGATGGCAACGTAATCGCCGGCGGAGATGGCCAGGCTGATACTGCACAGCGCTTCAATCGGGCCATAACGGACACAGACATTTTTGATTTCGATAAGATTCATGCGGATTGTTCGCAATCGTTCATTTATGCTCGCAGACTTTTTTAATCCTGATATCCAAGGCCAAGCTTGAGCCGTTCGAGATTGCCTCCCATAATGTCCAGATAAGTCACGCCTTTGTCAAGCTCTTGTTTGGAGATATTATGAGCGCCATGCAGCAGCAGGAGTTTGGCTCCGGCGCCTTCTGCAATGATTCTGGCGACACGCGGCTCCAGTAGTTCTTCGTAATAAATGTAGGATGTGTCGGCTTTTTTAAGCGTCTCGATCATTTCCGTGATTTTCCTGGGTGTCGGTTCGGCATTTGGTGAGAATCCTGCATAGGGCGACAGGTGTTCTAAGCCATAGCGGCGGGCAAAATAGCCAAAGGCGAAGTGGCCGCCGTAAACGATGGTTTTTTTGCTGCATTTTTCGAGTGTTGTTCGGATTTGGGTGTCCAGGGCCGCCAGCTTTTCGTTATAGGTTTTAGCGTTGGCAAGATAATAGTCTTTGTTGGCGGGGTCTTTGGCGGCAAAGCCGTCGGCGATGGTACTGACGATTTGTTGTGCCAGGATGGGGTCAACCCAGATATGCGGGTCCTGTCCGCCGTGTTCATGCTCATGGTCGTGAGTACATTCGCCTGCTTCATGGTCGTGATCCTGTTGTTCTTCGTTGGCGAGCTGGATGTTAGCACTGGCATTGATAACTGTAAGCTCTTTATTTGTAATGCCTTTGAGGATATCCTGGGACCAGGGTTCCATCAGTGGGCCGGTGTAAATGAACACGTCAGCTTTGCTGATGCGGACGATATCGCCTGGGCGGGGCTCGAAGGAGTGCGATTCGACTCCGGGGGGCAGCAGCAGCGAGACTTCCGCTTTGTCGCCGGCGATCTGTCTGGCGAAATCATAGAGGGGGAACAGCGTGGTGACGACCTGGAGTTTGCCGGGGGTTGGCTGGGCGCTTTGTTTGCAGCTTGAGCAGCAGGGCAGACACAGATAAATACCTGCTCCGAACAGGAGAATCCAGATGGCTTTTTTCATAATAAACTCCATGAAATTATATGAACTAAATGCGAATCTATTTGCAAATGATAATGCTTTTGCACTTGCATGTCAAGGGCTATTTTTGTATATATAAGGAATGGCGAATAAAGCAGATAAAAATACTCCTCAACGACAGGCGATTGTGCAGGTCTTTATGACCTGTCCGCAGCCGTTGCGTATCGGGGAGATTCTGCAAAAAGCAAAGGCGGTTATTCCAAGTATCGACCAGGCAACGGTTTATCGCAATATCAAGCGGCTTGTGGAGCAGGGATGGCTGTTGAAAATCACCCATCCGCTGGCCGGGACGATGTACGAACGTTCCGGCAAAGAGCATCATCATCATTTTTACTGTCGCAAATGTGATTCGGTATTTGAATTGCCCGGCTGCGGCATAAATGATGAGCATGTTGCTTTGGCCGGGATGACGGTGGAAGATCACGAAGTCTTTTTCTATGGGGTGTGTCATGAATGCTCCCAACATCTCCAACGAACATAATTCATCGATGAACGGTGGGCAGGCTTGTCCGGTGGATGGTCTTTCATTGTCGCAACGAGTTATGGAGGTTGCTCTACTGTTTTTGAGATTGGGACTTACGGCTTTTGGCGGGCCGGCAGCGCATATCGCCATGATGCATGATGAAGTTGTCAAACGCCGGAAATGGCTGGATGATGAACATTACCTCAACTTGCTGGGGGCCACGCAGTTTATCCCCGGCCCCAACTCCACGGAAATGGCGATTCATATTGGTTTTGTCCGGGCCGGATGGGCGGGATTGATTGTCGGGGGAGTATGCTTTGCCCTGCCGGCGATACTGATTGTCACGGCCCTGGCCTGGGCTTATGTGCGGTACGAATCCCTGCCGCAAATCGGCAGTATTTTATATGGTGTCAAACCCGTCATCCTGATAATCATCGCGCAGGCCTTATGGCTGCTGGGGCGAAAGGCGGTCAAGGATACGCTGACCGCAATCGTGGGTGCGGCTGTGATTGCGTTTTATTTTATGGGGATCAATGAGATTCTGCTGCTGTTTGCCGGCGGTGCGGTTATTATGTTCGTCAGGAACCTCTGGCGGGGCGGCAATACCGTTAAGGGATTTGTGCCTTTGCTGGGATTGAGTTTGCCTGCGGCGGGTACGGTCCCATTTCATTTTTCGACGCTATTTCTGACGTTTTTGAAGATTGGCTCGGTCTGGTACGGCAGCGGCTATGTCCTGCTGGCGTTTCTGCAGTCGGATTTTGTGGATCGACTTGGGTGGCTATCCAGTCAGCAGTTGATGGATGCGATTGCGATCGGACAGGTGACGCCGGGGCCGCTGTTTACCACGGCCACATTTATTGGTTATGTGCTGGGCGGTGTCAAGGGGGCAATTTTGGCGACGCTGGGTATTTTCCTGCCATCGTTCTTTTTTGTCGCTATCAGCAATCCACTCATCCCGAAACTGCGGAATTCGCGCTGGGCGGGGGCCTTATTGGATGGCGTAACGGTGGCATCGCTGGGCCTGATGGCGGCAGTCACATTACAGTTGGGGCGTCAGTTTCTGTTTGATGTGCAGTCGCTGATTGTTGCTGTGATATCCTTTGTGTTATTAATTCGGTATAAAATCAACACCACCTGGCTGATTCTGGGCGCGGCTGCGCTGGGATTATTTAGCCGGCTGTGGCAATAATTCAAGAAAATCTCTTTTGTCGAAAGGATTAGTTTTCGTAGTGTTTTTCAATCCACTGCTGCCAGGCCTGCTTGTTTGTTCCGTAATTCTTCTTGGTTGTTTCGTGCAATTGTTCAGCGGCGATCTGGCCGAGTGTTTTGGGAGTATGGTTGTCAAGGGCTTCTTTAAATGAGGGCAGAAACATTGCCGTCAGCGGGTGTTCTTTCAGGGGATAATCGTTTTCGAGTATTTCAGCGTTTTCAACCGGGCAAGGGGTTTCGTCGGTCAGTACCTCGGTCAGGCATAACAGATTGTCTTTTTTGTGTTTCCTGGCCAGGGTATGCAGGGCGGATTCGCGGATGGTGATTTCCATCGAAGGATTGCTCAGGATTTGCCTTATCTGATTTTCAGCAGGCTGGCCGGCAATCTGTATGGCGACGGCCATGGCGGCTTTAACGATATCCGGATTGGTGCTGTTCATGG
>DLFY01000209.1:0-2317 GCA_002482415.1 Phycisphaerales bacterium UBA7708 | reverse complement strand
TTGCGGGCCAAGATCCTGATACAGCATCGGATTTGTAGTTCCGCCGGGGTAGTGCTGATGGAATGCTCTGAGAATATCGAGCCATTGCTGAGCCTTTTCATTCACATACCCGGCTTTGGATGAATCCGGATATTCAGCGGCAAGAACCGGCGAGCGGTCAATGACATACGACGGTCCTTCCCTGAGAGCCTGTAAAAAGATGTAATCGCTGATCTGCTCCAGCGATCCTTTGCAGTAATAAATGTCAATAATCATTCCCAGTGAAATGCCTTTTTTGCCCAGGATTGATAGTTGTGCATGGATGGCGGCATGAGGCTCCAGGGCACTGAAGACAGTCTGATTGTCCTGCACTTCGGAGACGGCCCAATCCTGTTCCGCGATCGAGATATCTTTCCGGAAAGCATAATCACCGCCAATAATCGGCACACCTTTTTTGAGATAATGGCGAATAATCTGCCGATACACGTCGGAATAATCCTGCGGGTGCAGGGTGTAGTATCGGATCATATTCAGATACATCTGGCTGTATTGAGCCAGTGCCGGGGAATAGTTTTTGAGCAGATTGAGCAGGCCGGCCATGGTGTCTTTGTGCGAGAAAAATGAGTTCAGGGACTCAGGATGCCGTGAAAGAGTTTCCTGTGTATGTGCAATCAGCTTGTTCAGTTGATGAATGTCGTTGGGGTCCAGCTTGAAAACCTCCGGGTTGTCCTGAATTTGCTGCAGGATGGTCAGAAACGATTTCAGTTGCTGGTTGTCTTTGCCAGGGAGCGTTTGAGTGTCAAGTGATTCTGTGTTTGCCAGCAGGCAGACAGTCTGTGCGATGGTTGTGGTTTGTTTTTTGAGCAATGGGACATCGATTTTATTAGCCGTATCGGCAGGCTCATGGTAGTCATGATAAATGCCGCAGGTGAACATCAGCACGGGACGTGCGGTTGAGACAAATGCAATGTGATCGCTGGAAGGGCCGACCAGAGAACTGTCGATGGGAAGAACGTCAAGCTCGGTCTGTCTTCCCATGTCCATAATCTGCTGTTCAAACTGCGGATATTTTTCTGTGCCGACCAGAAGCAGGCTGTTCCTGACGGTATCCAGTAAATCTCTGCCCAGCATGTCCATGTTGACGACGGCGACAATTTTGGAATCGTCGTAATCGTCCCTGCAGGTAAACGCAAATGAACCCAGGCAGCCCATTTCTTCGGCATCAAAAGCGGCAAAGCAGATCGAGCGTCCGGGTTTGGTGTCGGAAAAACTCAGGCTTTCCGCGATTTCCAGCAGGGCGGCCACTCCGGAGGCGTTATCTGCGGCACCGGGGTACACTTTCCCTTTTTGAATTCCGAGGTGGTCGTAATGGGCACAGACCAGAATGATTTCTTTTTGCAGATTCGGGTCGGAGCCGGGCACTACGCCGACGAGATTCGTCCCCACTCGAAAATGCTGTTCGTAATCACTGCAATCGGCCCAGGGAACCAGTCCATATTGTGTGAAGCGCTGCGTCAAATAGCGTCGAACAGCAGGGGATTCCCACGAACCCGCCCTGCGTCCTTTGAATGCCGGCTGGGACAGAAAGCGGACATCTTCAATCAGTTCTTCCTGCCGAATATCCCGGGTTGGAGCTTTGACAGGGATGGAAACACACCCTGTGACAAACAGGATGCAAATCGAAGATAAAGTCAGTATTTGTCTGAACACGACCCGCTTATCCTTCCCAAGATTAATTCATGCCTTGTGCTTTCAAACAATGACAAGAAATACCGGGTTATGGTACAGACAAATCAGGAGCAATTCAACTGAAATACTTCTTCCACGGTCTTATTGAATGCCCGGGCGAGCTTCATGGCCAGCGTCAGCGAGGGGGTGTAGTTACCCTGTTCGATGGCAATAATCGTCTGGCGTGTCACGCCGACTTTATCGGCCAGGGCCTGCTGGGTCATTTCGCCGTTGTCAAAACGCAGGCGTCGGATTTGGTTGGTCAGTGTTTCACGCATCGTCCTGCTCCCGGCGGCATTGAAACAGAATAATTGTCGAGTGTGTTGTCTGGGCAATAAACAGTCCGCTGAACAGCATTCCCGGAAACAGCCAGACCGGCGCCTGTCCCCCACCGCCGACCAGGAAGAACACGGAAAAGCAAAATATAAGAAGATACCCTGTCAATGCTCCGACCGACCACTGGTTGGCGTTTTGATACAGCATTTTTTCCCGTTCATCCAGTTGATTCTGGAAACGCAGTTCCTGAAACATGGCGGCAATACCGGTTGGCAAGCCAACCACCAGACAGATCAGAAGATAATCCGCACCTTTGGCATTGCGAGCCACCATG
>DLFY01000107.1:15500-18646 GCA_002482415.1 Phycisphaerales bacterium UBA7708 | reverse complement strand
GTAATGGATTCTCACATAAATCAGACTAATAATACCGAACAGGAATTCCGTCTGCCGGAAGTCATTGGTATTTTGCCCATCCGCAGCGCTGTCGCCTACCCCGGCACGGTCATGCCGCTTGCCGTCGGACGGGAACGCAGCAAACGCCTGATTGCAGATATTGAACCCCAGAAAACAATCTTTGGTCTTGTCGCGCAAAAAAATCCTGATTCCGAAGACCCCGGCACGGACGACCTCTATTCCATGGGTACCGCAGCATCGGTATTAAAAGTCATCAAGATGCCGCAGGGTTCCGTCAACATCATTGTGCACGGTATCGTTCGATTTCGAATCCTCGAGTTCACCCAGAAAGACCCGTATCTCAAGGCCCGTGTCCAGGTGGTTCCCACGCGGACCCGGATGACCAAAAAACTCCAGGCCCTTGTCGTCAGTGTGCGTAATACCGCCAACCGGGTTATCTCACTCAGCCCCAATGTGCCTGAAGAAGCATCCATGCTGCTCGAAAATATCCAGGACCCATCGGCCCTGGCCGACTTTCTGGCCGCAACGCTCAATATTCCCATTCCGGACAAACAAGCCCTCTTGGAAGAGCCGGATGCCGCCAAACGGCTCGAGGAAATTTCCGTTGACCTGGCCAATCAGCTCGAAGTGCTGGAACTGAGCCACAAAATCCAGGGACAGGTCCGGGATTCCATCGAAAAAAGCCAGCGGGAATATTACCTGCAGGAAGAGCTCAAAGCCATTCAGGCCGAACTCGGGCAGGAAGACCGCAAAAGCGAAGAACTCAAAGAACTCAAAGATAAAATCCATAAAGCCAAAATGCCCCATGCCGTCGAGCAGGAAGCATTACGGGAACTGGACCGTCTTGCCAAAATCCATCAGGGTTCTCCGGACTATGGTGTTATCCGCACCTATCTGGACTGGATTTGTGAATTGCCCTGGTCTATCAGGACCGAAGATATCCTCGATATCGGTCGTGCCCGCAAGGTATTGAATCACGACCATTTCGGCCTCGACAAAATTAAACGGCGAATTCTTGAATTCCTGGCCGTACGCAAACTGAATCCGACCGGCAAAAGCCCCATTCTGTGCTTTGTCGGGCCTCCGGGCGTTGGCAAGACCAGCCTCGGCAAATCCATCGCCAAGGCCATGGGACGTAAATTTGTCCGCGTTTCTCTGGGCGGCATTCGCGATGAAGCCGATATCCGCGGCCACCGACGAACCTACATCGGTGCCCTGCCCGGCCGGATTCTGCAGGAACTCCGCAAATGCAGCTCGAAGAATCCCGTATTCATGCTCGACGAACTCGATAAAATCGGCCAGGACTTCCGCGGCGACCCTGCATCGGCCCTGCTGGAAGTACTCGACCCCGAGCAGAACAACAGCTTCACCGACCATTACCTGGACCAGCCGTTCGACTTGTCCGGAGTGATGTTCATTGGTACGGCCAATTATATGGAGCCGGTTCCCCCCGCCCTCTACGACCGCATGGAAATTATCGAACTGGCCGGCTATACCAAGCGGGAAAAACTCAATATTGCCAAAAAATATCTCGTCCCCCGTCAACTGAAAGAACACGGCCTCCGGAAAAATCAGCTTGCCATCTCGGATAAAACACTCGAGGTCATTATCGACAGTTATACCCGGGAAGCCGGCGTACGCAGTTTCGAGCGAACCATCGCCTCAGTCTGCCGCTTTGCCGCTGCTCGCATCGCCGAAGGAAAATCACGAAAATTGTCAATCCTGCCCAACCGACTGGCTGAAATCCTCGGGCCGACCAAATTCGACTTTGAAATCGCCCAGCGAGCCGCCACCCCCGGCGTCGTCACCGGCCTGGCCTATACACCCACCGGCGGCGAGATCCTCTTTGTGGAAACCGCCAAAATGCCCGGCAAAGGCATGCTGCTGCTGACCGGCCAGATCGGTGATGTCATGAAGGAAAGTGCCCAGGCAGCCTTCTCCGCAGTGAAGTCCAGTCTGGATACCCTGACGATTTCCGCCAAAGATATCGCTAAATACGATTACCACATTCACGTGCCCGCCGGTGCTGTTCCCAAAGACGGCCCCAGCGCCGGGATTGCCATTTTCACCTCGATCGTATCGCTGATGTGGAACAAGCCCGCCCGGTCGGATGTAGCGATGACCGGTGAAATCACGCTCAAAGGACACGTGCTGCCCATCGGCGGATTGAAGGAAAAAATCCTCGCCGCCAAACAGGCCGGTATCAAAACCGTCATCCTGCCCAAACGCAATCAGAAAGATATGGTCGAGGTGCCCAAAGAAGCCCAGAGCGGGCTTAAGTTTCACTTCGTCAGCAAAGCCCAAGAAGTGCTCAGTATCGCTATTCAGTAACGCCAAAAGGACGTCATAACAATGCCATTGAATATTAAAATACAGCAGGTGGACAAAAATACCGTTAAGATTATCCTGTCCGGACAAATCAATTCCGATACCTACGAAACACTGGACCGACAAATTAATGAATTAGTCCAGAAAAAAATATCCACCCTCATTCTGGATCTGGCGGACGTGGATTTTGTCAGCAGCGCCGGGGTTGGCGCCATCATCAAGGCCAAAATGTCGCTGATGCGGTATTACGGCGAACTGGCCCTGGTCAATCCGCAGCCGCAAATCCGCAAGGTTTTCGACATTATGAAGCTGCTGCCGGCCATGAATGTCTTTGCCAGTATTCAGGAACTGGATGAGTATCTGGCCCGCATCCAGAAACGAGTTATTGAAGGAGAAGAATTGTATCAATAAACCTTCACGGCAGGCTGTTATCGCTTGGCCGCCGCTTGTTCGCGGCGTGTGGCCTCTTTGAGCGTGTCTTTTTCGCCTCGAGTCAGACTGCCCAGTCCCTGCTGATGAACTTTTTCAAGAATGCGATCCACTTCCCCCTGAAACGCCCGTTCTTTTTCCAGCTTGCGCTGCCATGCTCCCTTGGAATGTTCCAGCCGCCAATTGGTGAACCGGGGAAGCACATACACAAAAACCGCTCCTGCCGCCACCCCGGACAAATGTGCCGCCTCGCCGCCGGCATTTTTGCCGCCCAAAAAATTCATTACACTCCAGATAACAGTAATGATCAGCAAGGTCTTCATACGCATGGGAATCGTTCCGAATATGTACACCTGCGTATGTGGGGC
>DLFY01000107.1:1437-15470 GCA_002482415.1 Phycisphaerales bacterium UBA7708 | reverse complement strand
CGGAAGCCCCCACCATGGGAAGCCCCCCAAGCACATGTCCCAGAACCAGCAGCGTATAAACCACCCCGCCGGCCGCCCCGCTGATCAGATAAAACCGCAGATAGGTTTTAGAACCCCAGGTGGATTCCAGCATCGGCCCCAGAAAATACAGCATCATCATATTGAATAAAATATGCAGAATATCCGCATGGAGAAATTGATAGGTCACCAGCCGCCACACCTGAAGTATATTGATGTAACTGCCTGGGAAAACACTGAAATACTTGTCAAAATACTCGCTTAGCCCAAAAAGATACATCACCACAAAAACCAGGATGTTGATAATCAGAAAATACCGGGTCACCGGCGGGACATTGGAAAACAGACCGCCCGTACCGAAATACTCGCCTTTGCCAGTGGTTTCTTTCTGATAATCCCGGTCGTAGATACCCATAAATACATATTCCATTAAACAGTGTTATTTCATATACTATCGCCAAAAACCGGGACCAGTTCAATCAGAAAATCGAATATGGATAAATTTACACATTTAACACGGGAATTACAGGACCTTGAGGCTCGACAGATGACGCGAAGATGCACCTGCATCGACTCGGCCCAGGGGCCAACTGTCGTCATGGATGGTCGGGAATGTGTCCTGTTCTGCAGCAACAATTACCTGAACCTGGCCAACCACCCTGCCATCCGACAGGCGGCAATGCAGTCTGTCGAAAAATACGGCTGGGGTTCGGCGGCATCCCGACTCATCAGCGGAACCATGCGCCCGCACGTCGAGGCAGAAAAGGCCTGGGCGGAATTTTTCGGCAAAGAATCCGCCCTGCTGTTCGGTTCGGGTTGGGGAGCCAACCAGTCGGTTTTAACCACCCTGCCCGGAAAAGGCGACATTGTCCTGATGGATCGCATGGATCACGCATCCATTATTGATGCCGTCAAAGACAGCCAGGCAAGCTTTCATACCTACCGTCGTGATAATCTGGGCAGGCTGGAGCATTTTTTGGCCAACCCGCTGTATCGATGTAAATACATTGTCACCGAAAGTGTTTTTTCGATGGATGGCGACACAGCAGACCTGAAAACGCTGGTCGAGCTGAAGAATAAATACAACGCCATCCTGATTGCCGATGAAGCCCATTCCGTGGGCTGTATGGGCAGCCGGGGTGCAGGTCTTGCCGAAGAACTGGGGATTTTAGATGAGATTGACATAGCGATTGCTCCGCTGGGCAAAGGCCCTGCCTGCGGTGGAGCTATCGTGGCCGCCCCAAAAGTCGCCATTGATTATCTGGTTAATAAGGCCCGTCCTTTTATTTTTACCACTGCCCCTTCGCCGGTACTGGCCGATGTCTCTGTGGCGGCATTAAATTTAATTCGGAATGAATCCCACAGGCGGATTTGTTTAAAACAAAATGCAGACACCCTGCGAAAACAACTTGCCGAATCAGGGCTGAATATTGGACAAAGTACGACCCATATTATCCCCGTTCTCATCGGCTCCTCCGCACAAGCCGTACAAACCGCACAACAGTTAAAACAGCAGGGTTATTACCTGACCGCCATCCGCCCCCCGACTGTACCTTCCGGCACAGAACGCCTTCGCATCAGCGTGCAATCCGACCACACCCCAACTCAAATACAGGGTTTGTGCAAAGCATTGGCGGAAATTCTCGGTCCTGAAAACAAAAAATAAAAATATCAGAAAAAAAATAAAAAACAGGTAACTATTTTATTGAACCCGGAGTCTATATGGTGGAAGGCGACCAATACCTGACCATACTCAACAACGCCTCCTTTGGGCCGGTCATTAAAAAATAGCCCTGGGAAGTACCCTCTTACTTCCTCCTCCTTCTGCGTGACCGGCCTTTTCTTTTTTTGCCACTTCGCAATGGAACTTCCGAAGGCGCGCAGCAGGACATTTAATTCACCGGAAGTACAGGCGTAATCGGTTCCCACTGAATTTTGCCGGCGCCAAGCAGCGTGCCGGTGGCATACGCCAAATCCACCAATGATATCTGATAATCAGTCAGCGATTTAATTTCAGAACTCTGAGCCACAGCAAGACGTGTCAGGGCATCCAGCACATCCGTCGAGGTACGAAGCCCCTGCTCGAATTGGCGAATCTCCGCTTCATAGACCCGGCCTTCCAGAATCGCATTCTGCCGGCTGGCCATGATCTGCTGCCAGTTGGTTTCGACCTGATCCACAGTTCCCAGCACCTCCTGCTTGATAAGCAGTTTGCGGTTTTCTTTGCTGGCCAGGGTCTGCCGTTTCAGAATCATCGCCTGCCGCAAACGGTTCTTTGCGGCTTCATTACCCAGCGGCACCCAGAGGCTGACGCCGATTCTGTGATTTTCATAATTTTTATCATTCAGCATGTCGTATGCATCATCACGAGTAACGCCAATACCCGGAACATTGTAACGATAATCCAGTGTAACCAGCGGCAGCATCTGATTATTCAGGTAATCAATCGTACTGATTCGTGATGCAATCTGCAGTTCCAGATCCAGCAGTTCCGCACGGTTTTCTTCCGCCAGTGCAATCAATTTATTTTTATCCAGTTCATAATACACCGGGTCCGCTTCCGTCTGGGGGATTACGATTGTCGGGGTTTCAATATCTACACCGGGTTTGTCCAGGGTGCGTTTAAATTCCCGCTGACGTGACCGCAATTCATTTTCCGCCGCAATAATTGAGGCCAGTTGACTGGCCAGACCCGCCTCAGCACGAAGAACCTCCACATCAGACTGCTGCCCCGCTGCAACAAGGCGTTTGGCCCGATCCAATTGTGCCTGAGCCAGTTCATACTGCTTTTGGCGGACTTCCAGTTGTCGACGGGCTGCATAAAGCCGCCAATACGCCCGGTCCGCTGCAGCCAACACCCGAATCACTTCCAGCTTGGTCGAATTATCGGCAATCTGCTTATTGTACCGTGCCAGTCGAATACTATGCATATTGGCCCGTGTCCCGGCATTTTTCAGCAGGGGCTGGCTGACCGAAAACGTAAAGCCCGTTTCATACCACGGAGAAAACAGACTCCCCGATTGCAGATTTTTATCACGGGAATCGGCAAGATTAAATTGGATATTCCCTCCAGTCTGAAGAGGCATTTGCACACCCACTCCCGCATCGATATTGCGATATTGAGAACTCCCTGAGCCGACATACGAACCATCACTCACCTCAACCAATCGGCCCGGATAATCGGTACGGGATACCGCCGTATTAGCCACAAACGCTGCCTCGAATTTCGCCTCTTCGGCATTCACCGCCGCCTGGGCCGCCGTCGGAGCATATAACTGCACCTGCAGTTCCAGATTGTTCTTCAGCGTTTCTGCCCGGCATTGCTCAATTGAGATCAGCCATTTCTCTGGGGCCACAGGCGTATTCGGCTCAGCCTTCTGTTCTGCAGCGGAATTGAGATTGGCCGGCTTCAACTCCAGCGACTCGACCGTCTGCAATTTCTCCCGCGGAGCCTGATATTCATAAAACTGGTCTTCCTTGTCCAGACTCGCGCACCCAGCCAGAAACACCACCGCACATCCAATAATCATTCTGCATCGTATTATCTTATTCATGACGTAACGCCTCAATAGGATCCAGTCGAGCCGCTTTCACGGCCGGGAATAATCCGAAGAAAATGCCGACAAATGCCGAAAATCCAAGCGACATCAGCGCCGCCCACGCGGGAATATATGCCTTATCCAGAATATCCACCTGCGGAATGTGAGCGATAATCGTCGTCAGCAATTGCCCCAACCCCAGCCCAATCAGGCCGCCGATGCAGCACAACACCACCGCTTCCACCAGAAACTGTGTCAGGATAGCCGCGAAACCGGCGCCAACCGCCTTACGCAGCCCGATTTCACGGGTTCGCTCCGATACCGAAACCAGCATGATATTCATAATTCCAATACCGCCGACCAGCAGCGAAATACCCACAATCGCCCCGGCCACCAGCGTAAACCGTGTCGCAATCTTCTGGAAGGTCCGCACTTCGCTTTCAACGGTCTGCACATTAAATGTCGGCGGTTCGCCGGGTTCGATGTGCCGCCGCTGACGCAGGAAAAAGGTGATTTCCGCCTTGGCCTCCTCCGACACATCCGCGGATTTACTGGCGGCCATGACCATAAACCACATCCGGTTGCCGGAGTTGCGATACATCGTCTGGAATGGGATAAACACCTCATAATCCTCATTGCCGCCGGCCCCGCCGATCATCGACATGGACGGCCGGTTCTCCACCACGCCAATCACGCGGTAAGTGCGGTATCCGATAGTCACCAGTTCATTGGTGCAGTCGCGGTCCATGCCCAGTTTATCCCGCAGATTCTGCGACAGCAGACAAACCGAACGGGCCTGCGTCTGGTCAATGGCGGAAAACGCCCGCCCGATAATCACAGGACGCGATTCAATCTGATGCCAGGCTGATTCAATCCCGCTCAGGCGAATCCGCTCGAGTGTTTTTTCTTTATAGCGAATACTGTCCCGTTCGTCATCAATCTGTGTAAATGACGCCACGGAGGGACAATACGTCAGCAGTCCTTCAAACTGTTCGGGCTTGAAGCGGATGCTATCCCAGGGCACATTTTTATATTTGCCCGTGTCCGGTCGGGTAGGCCAGATAAAAATACGATTGGTGCCGAACGTCTCAATATCGCTCATGATTTTGGCTTTTAAGCCGCTCAATGCCGCAATGACGGCGGTCACGGAGGCGACACCGATGATAATGCCCAGCGTCGTCAGCACCGACCGGGTTTTATTGACCCAGATTTGCACCAGCGCCAGGCTGATGCTTTGCGCCATAAGCCGAAGCAGACGAATCGGAAGAGACAGAATCGTGTTCATCGTCCGGCTCCTGCAGGGCGATGGGTCCAGACGGTATCCTCTTCCGTCGGCAAATCGCTGATGACTTTTCCATCCCGCATTCGAATAATCCGTTTGGCATGGCAGGCCACATCCGCCTCGTGCGTAACCATGATAATCGTCTGTCCCTCCTCATGCAGTCGTCGAAACAGCCCCAGTATTTCTTCACTGGTTTTGCTGTCCAGATTCCCCGTGGGTTCATCGGCCAGCAGAATGGACGGATTATTAATCAGCGCCCGCGCCACGGCCACACGCTGCTTTTCGCCGCCGGAAAGCTGGTTGGGCCGGTGGCTGGTCCGTTCCCCGAGACCAACCCGCTCCAGGGCCTTGTGCGCCAGTTCTTTACGATTCCAGACCGCCTGCCGGGAATAAATCAGCGGCAGTTCCACGTTCTTCAGCGCCGAAAACCGCGGCAGCAGTTCAAAGGACTGAAACACAAAACCGATCTTTTCATTGCGAACGCGGGCCAGGTCGGAATTGCCCATCCGGGTGGTGTCCTGTTTATCCAGTTCATACACGCCGCTGGTGGCACGGTCCAGGCACCCCAGCAGATTCATCAGCGTACTTTTGCCGGAACCGCTGTGGCCCATGACAGCCACATATTCATTCTGATAAATCTCCAGGCTCACCCCATCCAGCGCACGAATCTGCTCGGAGCCGACCTTGTAGATCCGCCGAATGTCATGCAGTCGGATAACGACTGGTTTTTCACTCACTGCCATGCTCCTTTTTCGCTACGATGCTTTCGGCTCAGCCGATGTCACGGCGGGGTCGGTTTTTTCTTTGGCTTTGTTTTCCGCCTCAACCTCTTTTTCGTCCCGCACCATCTGCTCATGCTTGAGGGCATCCAGCACCTTATACGGCCCGATGATAATCTGATCCCCGACCTTCAATCCTTCTTTGATAATGATATGGGTCGTATCCCCCGGCCCGATTTTCACCGGCGTGGCAATGGCCTTTTTATCCCTGTAGCAGAAAACCAACGTTACATCGGTCTTGTTGGTATCCACCAGCGGATTGCTCCGGATATCCGCCGGCAAATCATCCGCCTTGCGCGTCAGAATCGCCTGGCTGGGCACTTTCAGAATTGCGGTATGTTTCTGCGTAAAAATATCCACATCCGCCGTCAGCCCCGAATACAGTTTGCTGACATCCCCCTCGATCAGAATCTCCGTGCGGTAATATTTAGTTCCGGTCGTTTGCGAACTGTCGTTGGTCAGCGCGATATGATCGACTTTCCCGGTATAAATCTGATCCCAGAAAGCCTTTACGCGGATGCTTGATTCCTGCCCCAGGGCCAGTTTGCCGACATCCGCCTCATCCACCTGGGCCACCAGCAGCATCTTCGACAAATCCGCAATAATCATAATCACCGTACCCGGGTTGTTCATCGTCCCGGTCATCACCATTTCGCCCACTTCGGCGTTAATCCGGGTAATCACCCCGTCAATCGGAGAGCGAATCGTGGTATATTCGAGGGTATCCTGGGCCTCATCAATCTTGGCCTTTTGCACATCCAGATTGTGCTGGGCAACAATCAGCCCCTTTTCTTCGGCCTCAATCTGAAATGTCGCAGATTGCAGTTGCGATTGCAGTTCGTCAAATTTCTGTCGGGCCTGATCATAGACACTCTGGCTGATATCCCCGGTTGAAAGCAGTTGTTTTTGACGTTCATAGTCTTTTTTTACCTGTTCCAGCGTAGCCTGAGTTCCCTTGAGTTGAGCCTTGCGGGAGGCAATCTGCGTCCTGGTCACTTCAATCTGTGCCTGCTGGGCCAGAAAATTGGCCTCGGCACTCTTGAGCCGGCTTTCCATTTCCTTGGCATCCAGTCGAATGACCAAATCCCCGGCCTTGACCTGCTGGCCTTCCTTGAACGGCAAATCGACCACCCGGGCAGAGACTTTGGCGCTCAGCTCCACCTTGGTTTTAGGCTCGATCGCGCCGGGGGCACTGATGAATTCCTGTAAATCTCCGGTTTTCAGTTCTTCCAGGCGGACGGTCGTTGGCTGCGGGGGCTGCTGGGTCTTTTTCACCAGCATCGCACCCAAAACGAAAATAACCACAATAACCAATGCAATGATAAATAGTGTCTTAACCACACCTTTATGCACGTGCGCTCCCTTTCAAAACATCATGTTAGGGTTGGAGTTATGTTGCCCATTTGCGACAATGTACATAGATAATCCAAAAAAGCAAGAAAATCTTTATGCCGGTTCCGGGCGAAATTTTTTATAAAAAAAGTATAATGCGGTGATAATCTGAGGGATTTACCGGATTTCTCAGATTTATTTCACCATGACAGACTGCCCGGTATTGTTTTCATCACTGGTTTTACTTGCCTGCTCGCGCTGCCAGGCATAATAGCCATCCAATACCTCGAGCCGTTCACGATGCTGCACCGGCTGCATTCCGCAAGAAGCACCAAGGTACATCACCTGCTGATCTTCGGCGGTAAATGGCCGCCACGGGGGCATCTCCGAACCGTTCGGATTCCCCGTCCTGGCAAAATTCACCCAGTATGTGCTCATCAGATCAAACATCTTCGTATCCTCAGGCCGGGGTTTCTTGAGATTGCCAAAGACATACTCTATCTCAGCGGCATGCCCTGCCCCATCAGGACTCTTCGGGGTACGGTGGTCAAAGTAATACACAAAAGCCGGATGGCTCCCCTTTTGAGATTGCAGCCTGGCCCAGGTCCATGTCGGCCAGCCAAACAACACATCCCCCACAATCTCCCGTGAGGATTTTGTCGCCTGAGCTTTCGCGGCATGAGGATACACAGCGAGAATCGCATCTGCGTGCCTGCCAAAGGCTTCGCGAACCCGGGTCGTAAACATAACGGGTGATACNNGCACAAACAGGCGCCCCTCATCGGAATTGATGCCAATCAGAATCGGAGTGTCATTGTAGCTGCCTTTCTGATACAGTTCGTACGGATCCCCGGGCAGCACATCACCATCATAATTAGGTCTTCCGCCGCTGCCCCCCTTCAGAATGGCTTTGGCCGAAAGAGCCCTGGCCGCGGTGATATTTTTGGCCTTTATTTTGGCCAGAAATTCCACGCCTTCCTTCTCGGCAATCTCCAATGTGGGAATCAGTTGAGCCCCCTCATTCGAGCGTTTTGGCGGCGTAAATGAGCCTCCGCTTTGCGAAATGGCTCGATGGAATAATCCCCTGGCCTTCGGTGAAATCGCCAGCATACTGACCGAGACACCCCCGGCGGATTCTCCGAAAATGGTCACACATGCGGGATCTCCTCCAAAGGCAGCGATATTGTCACGCACCCATTCCAGCCCGGCAATCTGGTCAAGAAGTCCAAAATTGCCTGTCCCGCCCTCAGTGCCCAGTTCAGGATGAGCCAGAAAACCAAACGGCCCGACCCGGTATGCAACAGAAACAACCAACACCCCTTTTTTAGCCAATCGGGCTCCATCATAAACCGGCGTAGCCGTCGAACCGAGGCTGAACGCCCCGCCGTAAATCCAGACCATCACCGGCAGCCGCTCGCTGTTGGCCCTGGCCGGGGTCCAGACATTAAGATACAGGCAATCCTCGCTGAAGTTGTTTGGTACCCCCATAAACCAGACGGGAATAAATGAATTCTGCATGGGCGAAGGAGCAAACTTTTTGGCCTGCCTGACACCCTCCCAGGGAATAACCGGCTGCGGAGCCTTCCACCGCAGTTTGCCCACCGGCGGCGCCGCAAACGGGATTCCCTTAAATACACGGACTCCATTCTTTTCCGTGGTTCCCTCGATAATGCCCCCGGTTATGTTGACCTGAATATCAACGGCGGAAAGTGCCGCGGTCGTTTCAAAAGACCGATTGCATCCAAGTGAAATTACGGTAAATACGACGACACAGTAAATTTTGGTATTACGCATCCAGTAAACTCGATAATAAGACTGATTAACCCGCTAAAACAACAGGGATAAAATAATCCTTATCAGGTAATACCCGATAAAAGCAGAAAAGTTACACAAGAAGTGAAAATTATCTAAAACCAGAATTGTGCCGTCAACAGACGGATTTGTCACATTCTATGCTACGCATTGTCCGCTTTATGTGTTGTTTCCCCCTGGTCCATGTGATAAACCGGCTTATATCATCCCGAACAACCAGTTTGTCGCCAGTTGTGCAAAATCCTGTATATCAACCCTATGATTATTGTCCAAATCGGCGCGATTGCATGTTCCACAATTTGTATTCAGCCAGTTGCCTGTCAAAATCGATAAATCCATGCTGTCCACCCTGCGGTCCCTGTTGATATCCCCCGGAATATCCTGCAATCCAACCACGGTGACAACAGACCTGGCCGGAATCCGAAATACATCGCCGGGACTCAGGGCCTGATAGGGAGTCAAACTGTCGGAAGCAATCACATTGCCTGCTGTCACATACGGAACCATATAATCCACTGTTTTGCCTGCGGGCAAATTAACGAATTGGGCCTTGACGACTCTGATTTCCGATGCATAATTGACAAATACCAGTACCGCGGCATGATGGGCGAAACTGTAATACCCGGAGACCATTAAATCGTTTTCAACATCCGCAGGCGTTTTATTATCCGAGCGCCGCACATCGACCCGATACATCCCCGGTCGGATAAATCGACTGTAATTCCCCATCGCCCACAGCATTTTGGATGGATAATAATTGCCGTCGGTTGTGTTATAGTCACAATAGATCAGGCCATCCTTATAATCATACGGAGATACCCCCAGCCACCACTGCCAGCTCTGGGCTTCTCCCACCGCAAGATCCGTATGAATTACCCGGGCAATCCACAGGGCCGGATCAATCCCCAGGTCCCTGCCCGGACCATAATCGCCCAGAATGCAAAATTCCGTTTGCGCATATCCCAGATTGTAATTGGTCAGCGTATTGGCCAGAGACTGACGCACCGATGTCACCTGCCCCGCAGAATCACTCCAGTAGCTATGACTGGAAATGGTCCCTCGCACATTGGAATTATACCCGATAAAACGGGAACTGGACGTATTGAAAAAATCGTAGATATAATTTAAATCATACCAGCGATACTTATTCAAATCCTGAAGCTCGCCGGACTCACAAATCTCGATTTGAGTCTTGAGTCCCCGACTCACCAGGGCAGCAGAAAGTGCATCCACCAGGGTCTTTATATTCGAGGAACTGTACCGACAGCCCTCTTGTGAAGAATAACCCGGCCGACCTGAATCATCATTCCAGTCCCACTGGGGTTCGTTGATGGGGCTGATAGAGTCAAAGTCAATGCCTTCGACTGTACGGAACCGCTCCACGACCGTCGCCAGATAGTTCGCAAAATCATCATATTGATCATCGGCAAGGTTGGTCGTCCCAACAGAAGAATCGCAGAATGCATTGCCATTTTTGGTCATATTGATCGGGGGACTGTTGGAAAAAGCCAGGAAGTGCTCGACACCCCGGGCCCTGGCTTTCTGGAGAAAACTGCGCTGGCCGGAACATCGTGTCCAGTCGTATCCGGAAAAGTTCGAATTGAAGTAACAATCCGCCCTTCGCCATGCATCATAGATATTGCTCTGCCGTGCACTTCCAGCCCCAAGATTCACTCTCCACAGGGATAAACCAATACCGCGAGGTTTATTGTTATAATCCAGATCTTTGCTGAAAAGCAGGTCCGCAATCCCGTTGGTTTTAGTCGAAGGCCAGTTGCCGACGTATTGGATTGACCAGCAGTCCGATGCCCCGAACGACTGCATCTTTTGATGCATAGTCTGTACATCCACGGTGACAGTCAACTGAGGTGCAGAGCTGGAAAACAAGTTCAAACCGCCCGTCCCGGCGGGAACACAGCGTACATAAGCCCCCGCTTCAGACGATGGATATCCCGCATCAATTCCATATTTTTCCTGCAGATAGGCACCGACCTCGTCTTCCTCCGCCGCCGTCAGCAGCCGTGAATAGAGAATAATCTCGGCAATATCCCCGTCCCAGACTCGCTCACCAAACCAGCGATCCCGCGTGATTTGATTGACGCGCGTTGCACCGGTCGTGGCAACGGACAAAATTACAAAATCAGTCGGCACATTGACGGCTTTGCCATCCACTATTTCACGATTGATTTTCGTAATGCCATTTTTGACCTCGCTATCCGTGTACATATCAGACCAGATTTGCCTGGGCCAGCCGCGATGAAAACAGGTGGCGCTGGAATGCCCCAGAATACTGCGATTGCTGGCTGTCGCATTTGCATCTTCTTTAAAAACCAGAAAGACTGTTCGTATTCCCGTGACTTCAGGTACTGTCAGATAATCATCGATTCCATCAAATCGAACCGCCGGAAGGTCATTCAGAACATGGGATTTGTATACCGGCCTTGCTGATTCCGCGGTTTGCACTGCATGTCTTCCCTTGCCGGATAAATCAGACCAGGATGATATCGTCTGACCATCGGAAAGTCCGGCAATCTGATCGGCCGCCAGATGCAGTTGCAGACCAAAACGAACCGGCAGTTGACGAGCATGCCCCACTGCGGCACAGAGAAGAATACTCATTGCAATGATATAGCGAAATATACCCGTCATTTTACACCTTAATTTCACTGATAATAAAAACAGGACATCACCTCCCCATTCTCTTGCCGTTTTAAACTATATCCATTTCATCCTCTTTTTGCAATAAAAAAGCCCGACTGAATGGCCGGGCTTTGTGAGTTCAGGTCAATAGAGCTTGACTTAGAACGTAATGACCAGTTCCGCTCGAATACGCTGGTACTCGTCGTCGGCCTTGTTGGGTGCCCCGTAAGTTGACACAGACCGGGCACGGTCGGCCAAGAAGTAGTACAATCCACCCTGGATAGTGTCGGTAAACTGATACTTCCAGCCAAAACGATGTCCCCGGCCGCCCACGCCGCCATTGATGAAATCGATCTCGGCAAACGCACCCAGCACCGAATCCCGCTGGGCTTCGCGGTAATCATATGTAAACTGCCATGAGCCGGCCTTCTTGGCCTTGTTCAACCGGTAGCCAATCAGCCAGGCCGTGTCGGCGGATACACCCGATGCCGTATTGTTGACATACTGGGCATGCAGTCCCGAAGGCAATCCGAACATCGTATGGCCGTATTCGGCGAATAACTCGACCAGATTATAATCATAATCATAGAAATAGTCCGACCCGACCTTGGTGGCGGTATTGCCGCCGCGAGCGGATTTGCCGTCGTATGATTCAATTTCGTCGCCCTTGATGTTGGCATAATCATAATAGGTCGCACCGGCAGCCAGATATTCCTGTTTCTCCTTATTCAGGTGATATTTCATCCCGCCCTGAATGGCCCACATCGCGATTTCCGCATCACTGGAACTTTCTTCAATCCAGAATCCGCCGCCGTTGACGAATGCTTCCATATTATCGGCAGGCTTCCAGGTATATTGAATCGCTCCGCCTTCCGGATTGACGTCGCTGTCCCAAATCAAATCATTAACCAAATAGAACGGCATACCCATTTTACCAACCAGCACATGCAAACCCTCAATGGATTTCGGATGCCAGTCCATGTAGGCCCGCTCCAGCCAGAGATTGCTTTTCGCCCAGTTTTCGCCCAGTGTAAAGTTGGTCGATGTCGGCTCGGCTCCGGAGCCCGACGCCAGCCTGCCATAAACATCCATATCTTCATTGATGTTCATCGTCATTCCAAGGCGAAAACGAACCATGCCCTTGGCCTGCCCTTTTTGCTGAACACCATTTTTTTCCTGCTCGGTTTGGTCAAAACGGAAACGGAAGTCACCATAAAATTTGATCTTCTCCGCCCATTTCAGAGTATCTGGAACCTTAAAGGTTTCTTTGCTGGCAGCAGCCGCCTTGATTTGCTCGTCCTGCTGAACTTGTTTTTTCTCCAGCTCAATCAGCTTTTTCTGGATATCTTGCATCGCTTTATATTGATTCTGCATCTGCTGGCGAAGCTCATCAATCTCATCGCCGCGAACCACACTGCTCAGTCCTGCAACACATCCAATCGTTATTAAAATCACAATCCTTCGCATCTTATTTCTCCAAAATAATACAATAAGGTTTTATACGGATAACAATCCGAGGTAAATACCGATAGCGAAATCGTCTTTCCAAATTAATTCCTTTATTCTTTTTGTTTGAGGAAGCTTCCTAGGTTTCCCAATTCAAACTGCCAAGTTGGCAATCCAACCCCATTTTCAGTGTTACAAAGTGGCAGACGGCTACCCAATGAGATAATTTTGAATAATTCAAAAATATTTTTCAATATACACATCCATAGATACAACAACGACTTATAAATATTTTATGGGACACTAATAGAGGTTTAAAAAAACCTGGTATTTGATTTGCAGTATTCCCTTCAAAAAGAAAAAACTGTCGCTTTACTCATTTAATAAAGGAGAGGCAGAAGTTATGGCAGCAAAAAACTTATCGTTTGAAAACGATGCAAGAACCGCCCTGCTGGCCGGCGTCGAAAAGCTGGCAGCCGCGGTCAAATCCACTTTGGGTCCTCGCGGCCGTTGTGCAATCATTGACAAAGGCTGGGGTGGTCCGACCGTGACCAAGGATGGTGTCACTGTCGCCGAGGAAATCGAACTGGTTGACAAAACCGAAAACATGGGTGCCAAACTGGTCAAAGAAGCCGCCAGCAAGACCTCCAAAATTGCCGGCGATGGCACCACCACCGCGACCGTGTTAACGGAGGCAATTTTCAAAGAGGCCTTCAAAAACCTGGCCGCCGGTGCCGATGCGATGGGTTTGAATCGCGGTATCCAGAAGGCTGTCGCCGCTGCGGTGGAAGCTTTGAAGGGACAGGCTCAGCCCATCAATGCCGCCAAAAAGACGGACATTGTCAATATCGCTTCTATCAGCGCCAATAATGACACTGAAATCGGCGAAAAGATGGCCGAGGCGTTCCTGCGGGTCGGCAAAGACGGCGTCATCACCATCGAAGAAGGCAAGAGCCTCGACACCACCGTCGAATACGTCGAAGGGATGCAGTTTGACCGCGGCTATTTGTCACCCCATTTTGTCACCAATCCCGATAACATGACCTGTCAGCTCGACAAACCGTACATTCTGGTTTTCGAAGACAAAATCAGCAACGTTGCTAAAATCGTTCCCCTGCTGGAAGCGGCCGCCAAGAGCAAACGCCCCCTGCTGATCATCGCAGAAGACGTCGAAGGCGAAGCCCT
>DLFY01000107.1:0-1374 GCA_002482415.1 Phycisphaerales bacterium UBA7708 | reverse complement strand
GCGACCGCCGCAAAGCCATGCTCGAAGATATCGCCATCCTGACCGGTGCAGAGCCGATTTTCAAGGACCTCGGTATCGAGCTGGAAAAGATCAAACTGTCTCAGTTGGGTCAGGCCAAGAAAGTCACTATCGACAACGATAACACCATCATCGTCGAAGGTGCCGGCACTAATGCCGCCATTCAGGGACGCATCAAACAAATCAAAGACGAAATCGAAAAAACCACCAGCGACTATGACCGCGAAAAACTTCAGGAACGNNCCAAACTGACCGGCGGCGTTGCCCAGATTCGCGTCGGGGCCGCCAGCGAAGCCGAAATGAAAGAAAAGAAGGCTCGCATTGAAGACGCCCTGCACGCCACCCGCGCGGCCATCGAAGAAGGCATCGTCGCCGGCGGCGGCGTCGCCCTGGTTCGCTGCATCGATGCGGTTAAGAAACTCAAACTCAACGGCGACGAAAAAACCGGCGCCGAAATTATCGCCCACGCCCTGCGGATGCCCTGCTACTATATCGCCGACAATGCCGGCGCGGTGGGCAACCTGGTCGTCAACAAAGTCTCCCAGGGTAAAGGCGGCTTTGGCTACAACGCCGATAAAGACAAATACGAAGACCTGCTGGAAGCCGGTGTTGTGGATCCGGTCAAGGTCACGCGTATCGCCCTGCAGAATGCCGCATCGGTTGCGGGTCTGCTGCTGACAACCGACTGTATCGTCACCGAAAAGCCCAAAGACAAGAAGGGTGCCCCGGCCGGCGCTCCGGGCATGGACGATATGGACGGCATGGATATGTAATTAAACGATAATCAATAGATTATAGATATAGAGACAGGAGAACTGTTATGAAACTGATACCCCTTGAAGATCGCGTTGTACTCAAACCCCAGGAAGCCGAAGCCAAGACCGCAGGCGGCATCGTCCTGCCCGACACCGCCAAAGAGAAGCCGCTCATCGGCAAAGTCATCGCCGTAGGGCCGGGCAAACTGATGGACAACGGCCAGAGAGCCCCGATGTCGGTCAAGAAAAACGACACCGTGCTGTTCGGCAAATACAGCGGCAGCGAAGTGGAAGTGGACGGCGAGGATTACAAGGTTTTGCGTGAAAGCGAAATCCTCGGCGTAATCGAAAAATAATCAACCCTATCCGGAACACTGGAGGTTTTGAAATATGGCAAAACAAATGATGTATCAGGATGCGGCACGGGCCCAGCTCAAAGAAGGTCTGGCCCAGTTAGCCGCGGCCGTCAAAGTGACGATGGGGCCCACCGGCCGGAATGTGCTGCTGCACAAAAGCTGGGGTTCGCCCAAAGTGACCAAAGACGGCGTATCGGTCAGCAAGGAAATCGAACTGCCCGATCCGTTCAAAAATATCGGCGCCA
>DLFY01000326.1 GCA_002482415.1 Phycisphaerales bacterium UBA7708 | reverse complement strand
GTAAGCCATGATAAAATAAGTAAAATATCCAGTTTTGCCTTTGACAGCCACTTCGACCAGTCCGTGGAACCGGCAGTCCATCAGATGCTCCGCCTGACACGAGCACGAAGCGTAGGCTCGACCGCCCTGCACCTGGCTTACTTAGCCAAAGGAGCAATCATCGGGACCTTTACAGTATCCGCAAGGCTGTGGGACATTGCGGCCGGGGTGATTCTAATCCAGCAAGCCGGCGGCATTGTTACAACTTTGGATGGGAAAGCGGTATTTCCTATCGACATGAATGCTTATCGCTCAGAGCGATTCCGTCTACTGGCCGCTAATCCCGAAATCTATCCCGATTTGGCAAGAATCTTTGAAACAACGAATTCGTAAATACCGTCTTGTATTAAAACGACAAATAATAACCTTTTTTCCTCGAAGGAGGTAACACATGAGAAAACAATGTTGTCAATGGAAATCACTGGGCTTGTTAGCCCTGCTGTTTCTGTCTGGAATCGCAGGATTTGCGGCTGAAAATGCCCCAACAGCTCTTGCAAAAGACCCCCTGCTGGAGCTGCTGCCGTCGGATTGTCCCATCTGTGTCAGAGTCAATGGCTTTCAAACGGCACTGGGGCAGTTAGACCAGTATCTTGCCGGGGCCAGCCCGATGCCGATATCGCTTTCGATTTTGGCAACCGGGTATGTGGCCGGGATTTTCGGCGATCCAATGATGACCGGGCTGGATATGCAAGGCAGTATCGCCATGGTCGCAATGCAAGTCAATCCATCGAATAAGGATTTATTCATCTCCTTTCTGGTGCCGACAACCACAACCGACGAATTCCTTAAAGCCAATAAAAATCTGTCAACTCCGGATGCGGCTGGTATTTATACCCTGCAAGTCGAGAATTCCCCAGTTGGGAACCTGATTTTATATCCTATGGCGGATAAGAAATATCTTCTTGTTACTCGCGAAGAGAACAAAGAGGACATTCTGGCAGCAAGTAAACTCATTAAAGAGAAAAAAGCCGCTCTTGCTTCACGATTTAACGCCACCCAAGCAAAATCCTCACAAAGTCAGCCGGCATGGGCTTATGTTAATATAGACAAGATTTACACCCTGTATAAAGACTACATTGACCGAGGCATTCAGGAAGTTCAGGTTTCCGTTTCCGAACAGGCAGGCGGCGAGGCAGGAACTGCCATGCAGCCGAAATTAGAGGCTGTATTTGAAATGCTTCAATATTTTGCGGGGCAGGCGGACTGGATGACACTGTCTCTGACCCCCTCGGCAAAGACGCTCCAGGCAGAAACGGTCCTCTCAGCCAAGGCCGGATCAGAACTGGCTGGCATGCTCAAACCGGCAGCAACTGTCGGAACACCCTGGCAAACCGCCGGCTATCTGAACGGGCCGGGTGCGGTCAAATACCTGATGCGGTTTAACAAGCCGCTGTGGGAACAGATGAGCGTTCGGATTATTGATATGTTCGCCAAAAATGCCCCCGAACAGGAAAAAGCCCAGCTTGAAAAGATGAAGTCGCTGATGAACAAATGGTTTGCCGCCTACGGTAACGAAGCGGCCGGAACATTTTCTTACCGAGCAGGAACGCCTCCCTTTGAATTCAGCCAGATCATCCAGATTACCGATGCCAAGGCCATCAATGAGCTGCAGAAAGAAACTATTGAACCGATTAATTCCCTGTATGCTTCCATGGGCCTGGAGATGGATTTCTCCTACGCAGCATCCGTTGAAAAATATAAAGGCACGGATATCGGATTGTATCAGTTCAAATTCAAGGGAGATGACCCTGCATCCGGCGTGATTGAGTCCATGTACGGCAAACAGGGTCTGCAATATCCGCTGGCAACAACATCCGACCGATTCCTGATGACCCTCGGCCCGGACGCCATGAACCAGCTCAAGGCGTTGATTGATAATCCCAAAGCCGGCCCGGCCACGGGTGAAATCAAGACCGCTCTTGATGCCATTTCCGACAGCGGCAATGCTGAATTTGTCATGTCGGCAAATGTCCTGAGCCTGATGAAAGGCGTCATGGACATGGCCGGCCAGTTCACCGCCGGAAGCGGTATGGAGATGCCTGATTTCTGGCAGGGTGTCTCAACGAAAACCACCAGCAATCTGTCTGCGGCGGGATTTGTGGAACCCGGCCAGATTCGCGGCGTCATGGTATTACCCAAAGAACATCTGTCCGAAATCGTCCAGGCCTTTATGCAGATTCAGCAAAAGCAGATGGCTTTTTATATGCAGCAGTCGCAGCAAGGCGGTCAGGGTCTTCCTTTCGGCGGTCAGGGCGAAGGTGAAGAGGAATATGAAGATCCGATGCTCAAAACCATCGGCACCGCTGTTCCGGAAATGAAAATGAAGGATTTGGCCGGCAAGGATATTGCATTATCCGGCCTCAAAGGCAAACCGGTTATTCTGGATTTCTGGGCGACCTGGTGCCCCCCCTGCAAAGAAATGATTCCGCTGATTATTGACCTGCGAAAGCAGCATCAGGCCGACAAGCTGGTCATTGTCGGGATTTCCAATGAATCCGAAGACAAACTGAAACCGTTTGTCGAAAAGGCCGGCATCAATTATCCGATTGTCTCGTATTCCAATGACCTGCCCGCGCCCTTTGACGCGATTACCAGCATTCCGACGATGATATTTATCGATCCGGACGGTGTCATTCGGGATGTGCTGATTGGCACCCATGAACCGACGGACATCAATGCAGCGCTCGGGAAAATAATGAAGCAGTAATTTCACCTTGTTACGTTTAACACAAAAGCCGAAGGTCTCATGGCCTTCGGCTTTTTTTGAAATTGCCCCCTCCTTCGCGGTTATTTTTATACTGATTCCTACTTGAATTTTTCCGGTTCGTCGCGGCTTAAGAGCTATCAGCCGCCAGCTACCAGCAACAGCATTACCACCGCGGCTATGTAGGGTGACTTGACCCCGTGAACACTCGCGGCATATAAGCGGCCCGTGGCCGCCGCGGAACACTCATACCCATTGGGTATATTTAACGTGGATCCGGTACCGGATGCAGAGCAACCAGCCGCGGGACATCGCCTTTCTGCCAGACATTGCTGCGATCAAAAATGGCAATCATACGCCGCTGAGGCCCGTCGGTTCCAAGCCGGACCAGAATATAGGCCGTAAACGTATCACTGCGAACGGTGAAGATATTGGCCAGCCGATTGAACACCCAGAATCGTTCCTCATAATCATTTTCAATGCCTATGTCGCCTACATTGGTGGACCCGGAACCATAATACTTCTGCATGGCATAAGCCAGTGACGGTTTCATGGCTGCATCGACCAAATCGCTTAATTTGGTATAAGGCCGGCCATGGACAATCTGTTCCGCCAGGGTAACCGGATTAATCCACCATGCCGGGTCGCTGGAGGTCATCACCAGGTTGGGGGGAATCGCCGCGGCAATCACATACTGCGGGGCCGTATTAATATTGATGCGTCCCGGCAGAATGCCCGTATCGCTGTTCATCGTGCACAGATATCTGAGCATGCGAGAGTCTTTGACCGGATCAAAGCGAATCGCAGACTCGTTCGCCGCGACAGCAACCAATTCTGTAATCGAGTTGGGATCAGGCGCCAGCGTGGTATTGGAGACAAAAGGAATTCGCTGGAAATCCGCCAGCCGGTTAATCGGTTGACTATAATTGGCAACAGGCAACGGATATCCCTGGCGACCGACACTCACACCGGTATTGGCAGTACCTAATGTTGGAGCATTATCGTTGACATAACCAAGCTTGTTGGTGAATTTCCAGGCCGTATCCTGCCGCTTGGTGGCATGGACCCCGTTGCCCGTCATCAGAAACGTTTTTTGAGCCTCTGTAATTTCATCGACAACGATATACTGTCCGGAATTGGCCGGATCCGGACGCTGAAGAAAAAGTCCGCCCAGCAATGCGGTCATAAGCCCCATTCCCGGGCGTTCCAGCTTTGCTCCAGTTCCGGAAATTTGCATGGATGCGGGCAGGCTTCCCGCATAAACCGTCAACCGGCCTGGTGAAAGCTCTGAACTCGCAGCCGGAATGGACAAATTACCAAAGAAATAATTATCTGTCCCGATTCGAATGGTCCAGCCATTAGGTTGATCACCAAGTTTGATCTCTGTCGGGTAAGGATTAACCAGTTCCACGGCAAACGCAAGTGCCCCGCCGACACTGGTATTATAATTGGTGCAGACTTCCGAGATAAAAGGCTGCATCTCATAGCCATAGATGGTATCCGACGCCGCCAGGCCGAAATCAAAGGCCGCCATATTGGTAATGTGGTTATTCACATCCACATCATCAATTAATTGGTCAATGAAAGCCTTAGTCAAATAAGTTGGGTTCACATTTTTCTGCATGCCATAGCTGGAACCGCTCAGAGGACCGGTTGCTGCTCCATCTATATTATCATCCAGATAATCGATGATATTGGCGGTAATCTGGGCGGCCTTGCGGGCAGCCAGAAGTTTAACCTCGGCCGGATTGACATTCCCTGCCTGCATATCATAAAAATAGCAGTCCCGAAATGCATGCAGCAAATGCAGAATATTTCTTTTTGCGGCAATCGTGTTGGACGTAATATCAAGTTTTCCCAGATTCACCGGGCGTCGATTGAGCGGCCGGAAATAGCCTTCCACCGTGCTGCGATTGGCGGCAGATACCGTACTCAGTGCCCCATCCAGCAGGAGATAAGAACCGCTGCGGATATTCCGGTCAAAGCTGTATGTCGTACAGATATGGCGGCGGTCGTATTTGTAGCTGTTGTTGTAATAATCAGAGCCGGACGCCTTCATCAAGCCATCCGCCTCCCAGACATTAAAATTACGGTAGTCAATCCGCCATTTCCACGGGGCTAAATTGGGAACCCCGTTATCCACCGAGTTGTCCCGGGGAATCCTCAGGGAGGCATAGTCCGCTCCCCCGGCATCCAGGGTATAATTAGCGACATTCCTGCTCTCAATCCTGGCTTCAGTCCCGCTGGTCAGGATGAAGCGGTTTCGCAGTTCCAGTTCATCCCCAATGTCGAACAGACGATACGAGGCTCCCATCGTCCCCATATTTTCCAGCAGCATCTGAACCTGGGGAAGCGACAACTGTGACGTCAGCGAGCCGCCTGAAAACAGACCAAAATTTTTAGCCGTAAAAAGATTATACCACCCGCTGTTTTCCGTCTGATCTCGCGAACTGATCAGGTCGCTGCCTCGCAATAAAGGCAAATAATTGATTTCCGCCAGGTACCGTCCGCCGTCGGCCCAATACGATGAGCCATAAGGAATTCCTTTCCTGATAAACCAGGGCTTTTGAAACGGACTGGCCGGATTGCCGGAATAGGGTTCCTGATAAAAGCAATACGCTGTATTCAGGTTCAGCATGGCGCAATTATCGATAATTCGCACCGCCGCATAGACGGGTTCCCCCCGAACGGTGGTCACATCGGGCAGTATGGTCCACATGCTGTCGGCCACGCCATCCCCATCGGCATCCGCCTGCCTTCCGGCCGCAACCGAAGACGCAGCAGGATACTCGATAACCGTATTGCTGCCGTCCCGGATGATCTGATTCCATAGTTTTCCTCCGGGTCCCGACAGGCTTCCGGTCAGATCGGTTACATACTCCCAGCGATACCAGTCATCATTTTGATTGGCTGCATCCCTCGGATCTTCCAGCACCGGCTCCAGGCTGGCCAGCCAGGCATCCGCAATCGGATGATCATACGCCTCGTTGCCGCTGGTTTCACCGAGCAGTTGTCCTGTGGTGCCGGTTCCAAGCAAATCCTCGGTCAGCGTCTTGTTAATACGAGCCACGACAGACTGCACGGCATTGTCCAGATTGCGGCTGTCGGCCACATTCGAAGAAGCCGCATCCCGGACGCGCGTGACCATCACAAACATCACCCCCACCACCGCCAGCAGCGTTGTGACCACCACCACCAGAATCAGTGCCGATCCGTTTCTGAATCGATTGTTTTGTTTTGATGCCCGCATATCCGCCTCGTCGTTTCCGCTGTCTGCTAATTATTCAGATATACAATATGAGTAAACGTCTTGCCGTCCGGAAAAACGCCCTTGGAATCATAAATCGTAAAGGTGAATTTCAGCGCCCTGATGCTCGTAGTAAAAGGCTCCGTAAAATGAAACCAGCCGCTGGTACTGGACTGAAATGCAGAGGTATAGGCATAGGTGGTGTCCGCCTTGTAATAATAATATTCCCCCCACTGGGTCGAGGCTCCAAAATCGGTCGTCTCCGGATACCATTTATACGTCGAAGTTGTCGAATCCCACTTCGCCCTCTGTACCGCGAAGCTGCCAACCCCCTGCGATAAAATCATGTGGAGCGACTGGCCGTCGGCAGCAGACAAATCCACGCCGGGCCTGTTGTTAAAACAGGTCAGAATATAATGCGAAGCCCTGGCGGGATCATCCAGAATCATCTTCCAGTCCGCAAGGCTCAGATTATCGTATTCAAAGACGTCATTGCCATACAAAGATTTATCATACCACGGTATGAAAAAAGTTGCGAAGGCTGAAGTATCCGGAAAAATGCGCCCCGGCATCGGCAGTTGCGTCATCAGATGACATCGCCGGGCCAGAATCTGCTGGGTTCCGAGGCTGCGTGCATCCGACACGATCCCGTTATAAGCTCGAGCCTGAGTGCGTTTATACTCCGGCTTCGACAAATCTATATCAATGGATACATTATTCGCCTGACCATAATAAACCCGTGCGGTATTGCCCTCCAGAACCGTCGTCCCGATGGTCGTGTCCGCTTTGGTATAATCCCATTGCCGGGAGGACTGAAACACCCCATTGGCAAAAAACTGGATCTGGTCGTATCGCTTGCGGGTCACCGGGTCATATTCAAACCAGACCGCCACCGGCATATCGCTCCGCAGCCCGCGAAAATCCATATCAAGCTGTTCGGTCACCGCCCGCATCCGGGCCATCACCTCGGTCGTCGCTGCAGCCGTCCGATGGGCCTTGACCGCCGCTGAAAACACTACCCCGGAGATAGCCACCAGGATCACCAGCAAAGCCATCGCCACCAGAAGTTCAATGATTGTAAAGGCTTTTTTCATAATTTCGTCTAAAATTCCAGAAGCCTCTGATAGACTCCAATACACGGATTTCGCGTACTGCCCGATGCCGGGGGGACAACCCAGATATAATTCGCACCGGACTCCATGTAATCCCGATCCAATACAAGTACATCTCGAAGATTATTATTATCCGAACTTTTGATTTCAACCACGCGGTACTGTGCCCCTGTGCGGCTGACCAGCAGCACACTGCCTTCGGTAAAAAACCGATATTCCGTATTGTTCGGCATCGCCGGTTTGATCTTCAGCGTCTTGCTGCCGGTCTGCTCGACCTGCACCGGGAACGGTTCCGGCCATTTTCCCACGGCAAGCCCCTGGGGATGATTCGGGTCGTAATAGGATGCATTCTGCGACAGCAGCCGGCTGACAAAAACCGTGGTCTGAAGCGTGGTATCGCTGATTTTCCGCACCATCGCCGACCAGTGATATTTCTTTTCCTGGGCTCGAACTTCCGACGGATACCACCGTTCATCATCCGGGATCAGCGACGGATACATAAAATTCAGGTTAGCGCTTATCGTCGGGGGCACGGACGCCGGCTTAATGACTGCCGACAGCGGGCCGGCGGAGCCATCCGGGTCTTTGCCGAAAAGCTGTATTTTGGCAAACGCCTCATTGGCCGCCGTCGCTGCCACCGTACGCTCCGTGGCCGTGCTGGTCAGCTTGACCCCGACCGGAAAGACCATGGCAATCATCACCAGACCAATCGCCAGCACCCCCGTCGCCAGAAGCACTTCCGTCAGAGAAAATCCATTATGTCGTAATCGCTGCTTCATAATTATTTCTTAATCAGCTCGCCTGTATAGGGATTGACTGAATCCCGAGTCAGGGATTGCAGATAGTTCGTCCACGGATTTGCGATGTTTTTCTGCAGTTGTCTTTTGTCGTATATTCGGAATGCCGAAACGCTGTTTTCTGCATCATATCCGTCGGCTGGATAATCATCCTGAATAAACTGTGCCCTGCCGGCCAGGACATTGGGCTGCGTATTAAAAATCCGGTCGGTGCTGGTATCGTCTTTTTTGCCGTCGCGGTTGCGAACCTGAACCGGATGCAGCACAAACTTGCCGGACGCGTTAAATACCACGGAAAAGGTATTCGCCTGATTCATCCCCGCAGCCGTAGTCAATGCCGCATCGGTATAAGTGCCGTCGGCAATCACCCCCACCGCCTCCGGCAGCGCCATTGGTTTTTTGTTTTCCACCGCCCGGAATCCATTGGCGATCCCGGTGGCTGCCGGATCATGGATGATGAATGTCAAATAGGAATTGCCCTGAACATCCCGCTGAAACCGGACGCCGGCGTATTTCTGCTCACGAATCGCAATCGCCCTGGCATTGGCCAGCGCCGCATCAATCACGCTGCCGGCGCCCACCGACTGCTCCAGCGATCGGCTCAGTTCTTTGGCTGCCGGAATCGAAACCGCCAGGAGAACGGCGATGATCGCGACCGTCACCAGGATCTCCGTTAATGTGATTCCATGATTGCTGTGGTTATGCTTCATTCTCGTTTCACTTTCTTTTCCGCATCCGCGAAAAAGAGATGACCTGCATCCGTTTCGTTAAAGCCGGCTTGGGGTCTGCCGGCATCACTTCTCGTTTTCATCGATGTTATACACATCGTCCGGTGTCCCGTATAGGCCATCCGCCCCGGCACTGAGCAGAATGAACGACTGAGCCCGGTAGGGACGCTGAGGCGTCGTTGCACTGGGCGGAAAGTTGGGATTGGCTATTCGTTTGTAAAACAGCTCACGATCTCCCCCAAGCGGGTGTGAAATGCCCGTCGGCGACATATACATAAAAAAAGGGGCATTCTCATCTACATTGTAAATCGCGTCCCGAGTCGTTTTTAAAGGGTCATTATTCAATGCAGACGGCCTGAACAGAGCCTTCGATGTATCCGCACGATAATACAAGATCGGCATACCCGTTTTCTTGCCTGTGGTTTTGTTATACACCGTACCAAACATATCCGCCAGCACAAAGCTGTTTTCAGCAGCAATACTGCTGATGCTGCCGCCGCCTGTGCCCGAGTAAATCGAACCAATCTTGACGGCGTTGGATTTTTCCAGTTCGAGGTATGGCCCCTTGCGCACCTTGAGATTTTCAGCCGCGGTCTGTAAAACAGCCCCATCGACGACACCATTGACGGTATCATAAATCAATTCCTGATCGCCATCGCCATTAAAATCTGCTTTGCCGTCACTTTGCCACGCACTCTTGGGATGATAACCGAAGCCATCCCAGCCGACCATGGCTTCGGCCAGTTTCTGGGCGCCGCAATACCCCGTAGGCCCCATAGAACTCGGATTGGTATTCCTGTCAAGCGTATAATTTGACGGCGGATAATCCCCCGCATCCACCCGGAACGACTCCAGCCCGACTCCGATAGCATGAAACTGGGCCTTCTGTTTGACCACATAAGCGGTCTCGCCGATCTTATGAATGGCCGGAATCAGAAGGCTGATCATGATGGCGACAATCGCCAGGGCGGTCAGCATTTCCAACAGTGTAAATCCGCGTATTGGTATCTCTCGTTTCATTTTTCTCTCCGTCACAATCACGGTTTATAGGACGCCGCCCGCAGGCAGCCCCATTAGTAATTGAAGTTGGTAATATCGTCTTTGGTGCCGTACACACCATCATATCCTGCCGAAATCAGAATAAACGTATTGGCATTAAAGGATTTGTAATAATCCCGGTCCGGCTGAGCGGTCTGGGTAATGATTTCATAAAACCGCTGGGCCCGTTGTGCATCCAGCGTATTGGTCGGGGTGTCGGGATTGACAAAATCCATATCGGGCAAAGCGGGATCGGACAAAACCGGCAGTTTAACCAGTTCCTGATTGTCATAATAGTTATAAACCCACTTTTCGGCCTGCTGGACGGTCGGATTGGTCACCAGCTTTCTCTGGCTGTCGATCCGGAAAGGCTTGGCCTCATTGGCCCGGTAATACAGCAC
The DNA here is from genome assembly GCA_002482415.1 of Phycisphaerales bacterium UBA7708. Classification (GTDB taxonomy): domain Bacteria; phylum Planctomycetota; class Phycisphaerae; order Sedimentisphaerales; family Anaerohalosphaeraceae; genus Anaeroglomus. Next base: position 202 of record DLFY01000326.1, on the reverse strand, counting down.
CGGCAGTCCGACTTTGATGGATTCGCTGTTAAGGACAATCTGATTCTTGTTAAAAACGTCGGTAATCACCGGGGATCTTAGCTGGGCCTGCTGGGTGGTCGGATTTGCCGGGGATGGATAGATATTGGTCCCGCCGCTGCCGCCCCACAATTCCTGAATGGTGTAAACTCCGCTGTATTTGAATTCCACATACGGGCCTTTC
>DLFY01000208.1 GCA_002482415.1 Phycisphaerales bacterium UBA7708 | reverse complement strand
ACTGTTTTCGGGGGGAAGGTCACTATCTACAAGACGTCGTCTCAAAAATATACTTATCGGGTTGTGGCAGCGTTGACGAGAGGCATGATTTTGCTGAATATTTTGATAATCGATACCAAGCATATGATTATTGTCGTCGTTATGGATTAAACTGCCTCAATCCACCAAAGACAAACGGATATTACAGCATCCGCAACACTGAAAATAACACAATCATTGCTGCGGGCCTTAATAAGAGTAGTCGTGATGAATGTATCACACAGGCCTTTATGGAAATAAGTGATCAAGGGAGCCTAAATATCAAAGACAAGTATGATTTTGTTTTGGGCGATATATACGAAATAATTGTCACTTCAAAGCCAATAAAATATTAGCATGGTATTTATAAAGAGAGTATGGAAACAGCATCCTGATTTAATAATAATGTTATAAGCTCTATAGTGTAATTATAAAGCGCAGCATAACAGGACTTGATTTATTGTCAGTACAGTAATCAAGGCAAAAGACAAAAAAGGGGTATAGACGATGGGGAAGCGAGGGGAGGATTCATATTTATAACAATAATTTCCCCTTTATCGACAATTTTGACTTAACGGCAGGGAGAGGAAGTATTGTGAACCGCATTAATTGTAATGAATTTGTTCAAAATCTTAATGAGGACCACAACTTTACAATGGGACATGCTCAAGATATTATTGCCATACGCAGAACGATTCCTGCACAATACCTGTTGGATTTTGAAGCTGGATTGAATTTATAACTTAATTGCTGAGTTAACTAACCTGTCCAGGCCAAATGATTCAGTCATATCACCTCCCCTGTTTTAAAGTGCTTCGATTCCAACCAATGACACGTCATCTCCTGGGTTGACGCGGCACGCCCAGTTATCCAGCGACTTTAAAACTGTTTCCAGCATTCCTTCAACATCTGCATTCCTGCTGCAAAGAAGGATTTTCATCAGACGATCTTCACTAAAAGGTTCATTGGCTGCGTTAAACGCCTCGACCACACCGTCAGTATATAGAATCAGTTTGTCCTGCGACATCAGTTTCATCGTTTGCGAGGCATACTCCGTGTCAGGGCTGATCCCAATTGGCAAACTCTTTGTTTCGATGATCCGAGGATCCTGTCCCTGTCGTATCAGAATCGGGCCGGGGTGTCCGGCCGAGGAAAATGTAAAGTCTCCTGTCTGGGTATCCAGTATACCATACAAGATTGTAAAATACATTCCTGTCTGCATATCCATTGGATACTTCGCATTCAGCCGTGCGAAGACCTCTTCCGGTGAGAGCAGGCTTGGACCATTCTGAACAGGCCGCAAATCTTGATTCAAAGCAAACGATTGCAGCGAGGCCCTGACTCCATGTCCGCAGACATCAAGTACATAAACAACCACACGCGTATCATCAAGCCAAAAAATGTTCAGCGTATCGCCAGCCAGCTCCTCACACGGACGAAACCGCCAGGCAAATCGATACCCCTCCATATCCGGCAATTCTTTTGGAAGTTGGGCCTGCTGGATCTGTGCAGCCGCCTGCAAATCTCTTTTGAGCTGCATGTTGGCTTTATGAAGTGACTCCTCAGCCAGACGCCGGCGCGTGACATCCGACTGGACTCCAATATAATGCGTTGTCCGTCCCTGGTCGTTTTGCACAGGGGTTATCGATAGTCGGTTCCAAAATGGCGTACCATCTTTCCTGTAATTGAGAATTTCGACGATGCATGAACTTTCATCGGACAGTGCCTTACGAATGCTTAGTCTGGCAGCCGGGTCGGTATCCGTTCCTTGAAGAAAACGGCAGTTGCGTCCAATGACTTCATCGTATTCATATCCGGTCACCGCCGTAAAGGCCTTATTGACATAGATAATCGGCATGCCTTCCTGCGTACAGTCAGAGATGACCACGCCCTCAGCTGTCGATTCCAAAGCCCGTTCTTTCAGAAGCAGCCAAAATATTTCATCTTCCATACAAACGTCCTTTTTAAAGACAATCAAGCCATCCCTGGCAGATAATCGCAAAGTCCATCAAATCAACCCGTCCGCTCTGATCCCGCCCCGAACACTCGCTGTTTGGGCCGGATAATACACCAACGCCGCAAATGTAGAGTTATTGGGTCGGGTTGCAACAACTTCTCTCCATCCGGCCGCATACGGACCGGGAACAGATAAATCCTGCCCCCCAGCCCACCCTGCAAGGGTCAGCAGAACAACACTGGAATAAACTGATTTGACTAAAATCTTATTCATCATACTTGATAAGCAGCATACGCAAACTGATGCAGGGACATTATACCCTGTGGGAGGGCAAATCGGAAAATATTTCCAATTTGAAGGGGATGCGTCTTACGTCGCCTACAGGGCTATCGCCTTCTGACTTAGTTTCTGCCTGTTGAATCTTTTACGAATGAGCTTGATACTATAAAAAACCGTTATGAAAAGTACACCTGCAATAACGAGAATGACTGCAAAAAAAATGCCCATGATATTAAAATACGCTGAAAAAGGGCTTTTGCCGAAGAATTCCGATTTCAGACGAGGCAATACGACATAGGTTCTGAACAGTTCTCCCAAGGGGAATGCCTCTCTGTCGCCTATGGCTAATACATATTTGCCTGAATTGTCCGGGCTGTACACTTCGATGTCGTAAGTCCCGGCATCCTGTTCTTCGACATATTCAGACCCCCTGAAGTAATGATCCCCCGCAAAGGGTTCGTAAAATTGTGTCCAATCATGCTCGCTTGCGTCAAGGATGGAAATAACCGTCCCTTGCTTTAGAATCTTTACAGAAACGTCCCTGTCAATCCCCTCCATATCCGGAACCAGAATGTTCACATAAAGTCTGAAAGGTTCAGGGGACTCGATACGATAGGTTGCAGATTTTCCATCGAGGCTGCCATAATAGGCTTTCGATATTTCAGGCTGGTCAACCACTATGTCTGTGTCGTTGCCCACTAATCTCGGCTGATGAGCAAAAACATTCGGCAGAAACAGGCATGAAATAATGAAGAAATACGCGGCTTGCATAAGACCCTGTTTCCTCATTGCATCTGTCCTCGTATCAGAGGTTGCCCTATAAATCCATTGGCATACAAAGGTTTTCAGCCAGGTGTGCCGTCCGGCCGCAGAAATGGCATTGGAATCGGGGTTCTTCCACAAGGTCTTTATATTCTTCCGGATTGTTCACATGATAGCCATACGACACGAAATAGCACAAGTGTTTGGTATGTTCATCGCTTTTACAATGATGATTGTCCGCAGGAAATTCTTTACTCATAATTTACCTCGTTTCATTGGAAAGTATTAGTGGGGTCTCTCGGTTCATACGCATAACACTTAAATTCCATTTCTCCCATCTGATCCATTCTGTTCAGGATACAAAGCATCTCTTCTTTTCCGCCAATCCCATCTTTCCTGCAACTGATGCACAGGTCTGGATTAGGAATCAGGTCAGGATTGACCTCTGTACCGTCATCGTGAAAGTATTTGGGCTGATTGTCATTCATCATATTATGTCTTATCGCTTAAATACCACCACACGACTAATCCTATCTGTACCGCCATTATCATAATACAGATCACTCTGAAACTCAATTTCTTTGTTTTGTGCCAAAACAGGCACTGTCCGGCAATAGCACCTATCGTACCTTCTGCCAAGGTGAGCAGGCGGGGTAAGGACTAAGGCTTTTGGGTATTCTGATTGATTGTCGGATATCTGTCATGTCCATAAAATAAAAAGGTAATCAGGGTAATAGCAAGGAGAGTAAGTACATAAAAAAGCCCAATAATCCTCATTATCAGGCTAATATCAAGGGTACCTGGGTGGACGATTATCGAACTGCTTTCGCTGTCCAACCCGTCACTTATGACCTGTTAATTGGGGTATAAACACTCCGATTTTGGGCCAAATACTCAATTTGTTTATACCAGGTACCTCACCCTTGGACAGTCTGAATAGGGAATAAACAGATTGGATCCTCCCATTCTTCAAGAAAGTCGGACATTTGAGCCAACGTGCCGGAATCAAGAAAAACCTGTTCATGGATTCGCTTATCCACGGGCAAGCCGTTTTAATTTAAAAGAAGCCCCCTCATAGACGCGTATGGGATTACCACGCTCGAGGGCGTTGTGGCTGTCCCATCGTTCCTGCTGGAACTGCATGGCCGTGTTCTGGTTTTGATGGTCGAGCTTCTGGAGCAGCCGGCTCAAGGCCAGCTTGCGGTTCATGTGCTGGGAACGCTCTTCCTGGGCAACAGCGCTGAGTCCCGTCGGCAGATGCGTGGCCCGGATGGCGGATTCGGTTTTATTGGTATGCTGCCCGCCGGGGCCGGAGGACCGCATTGCCTCAAAACGAATATCCTGACTGCGATATTCATTTTCCTGCGGGGCCTTGTATGAGGCCACACCCACATACCAGTTTTTCCGCTTATGGGCAGGACGGAACTGACTTTGACCAATCCACTGGATTGTGCCTTCCCACTGGGAAAGAAATGCGGACAAATCCTGTCCTTCCAGAGACAGCAGCGCCGACTTGAACATGTCCGGCCGGGCGGCCGGGACAGCCTCCAGAAGGCGCATCGCATATCCCCGCTCAGAGGCATCGCTGATCATCGCTTTGACAACCTGGGCAACAGCCCAACAGCATTCATCAGGACCGCGGCCAGAGGTAATTTGCAGCCAACATATCGTATCCATAGTAACTCTTCTCATTGCTTCGCTCAGGGTGCATTTATTTTAATCCTCAGGGGCTTCGCCTGCGGGGGCCATTTTGACAATCTTTGGATCAAAACGGGCAACCGGCACAACCAGGTCATGCTGGGCGGCCATGACCTCCTGAATATCCTTGTAAGCCATAGGCACTTCATCCAGGCCGGCCGACAACAGCAGAACACCCTGATCGCTCAGGAACTTTTTGGCGTCGTGCCAAGTCAGGGTCTCTTTGGCGGCCTTGCGGCTCATTTTTCTCCCGGCGCCATGCGATGCGGAGTTCAGCGATACAGGATTTCCCTTGCCGCGAACCACATAGCCGGGCGTTCCCATCGAACCGGGAATAATTCCCAGCACCCCATTGCCGGCCGGGGTCGCCCCTTTACGATGGACAATCACTTCACGTCCCTGATGCATTTCTTTCCAGGCAAAATTGTGATGGTTCTCCACATCCAGCAGGACTTTGGCTTTCAAATTTTTAGTAATGTACTGATGAATCAGTTTATGATTCGCTGCTGCATGNNTGCCAGTATTCCTGACCTTCCGGACTGGACATGTCCAGCCATGCCAGATGGGTCAGCTCTTTGGGCAATTCAGAATGCATCAGCGTCGCCAGTTTGCTGAAGTGTGTGGCGATTTCATTGCCCGTTCCACGGCTTCCGCTATGGCTGAGCAAGGCCAGGTATGTCCCCGCTTTGAGTCCCAGATCGTCCTGCTCGAGGGTCAGGGTTCCAAATTCCACGAAATGGTTGCCGCTGCCGCTGGTGCCGAGTTGACTCCATGCTTTATCTTTATGACGGCTGACCATCGGACTGAATGACCAGTCTTCATCCATAACTTCATGCTCGCGCCGTTTCCTGAAGGTGGCTCCGACACCAAAACGGGTTTCGGCTTCGAGGGCATTGGTCAGCCGGTCCGCCTGCCCCGTCAGGGCGGTCACCGGTAAATCCAGCACTGTCATCTTCATCCGGCAGGCAATGTCCATCCCGACGGCATAAGGAATCACGGCATTGTCCGTCGCCAGAACGCCGCCAATCGGAAGACCATAGCCCACATGCGCATCAGGCATCAGCGCCCCGCAGACAGCAATCGGCAAATGGCAGGCCTTGTCCATCTGCTGGATGGCCTGCGGTTCCAAATCCGAACCCCATTGCTGATAACCGGCCGGCTGGGGACGAGGGACAAATACCGATTGAACCTGTCTGTCATCGCACAATGTTTGCGCCACAGGACCAAAATAAATATCATCAACAAAGTCCTGCGGCTTTTTTATCAGGCTGCTGATTTTCTGCATCATCCTTGTCTTGTTGATCTTGCCTTCATCCGAGGCAACCCATTGCCCAATGGCCTGCTGAACCTGTTGAATCAGGTCTTTAGGAACACCCAGATAAGATAATTCACGCGTATTCATATTTTATTTTCCATCATAATTAGCTGCTTATATTCACTTGATAAACATTCCTGTTTTCTTTGGTCACCTCCACACGAATATCGAGAAATTGTTTCAATATCTCCAGATTCGTGGTCGAATGCAGTGTCAGAGGAAGTGTCCGAAACCTGCCGCCGCCGGCCATCGCCATGGGGATCATGATCTGGTCTGCCAGATGACGTCCGACAGGAACTCCGGCGTCCAGATAGTCACGTACTTCCTGAATCATCTCCAGCGGAACCTGATCGGCAGGCAGGCCTTTCATGCCAAAACCCGTGAACAGTTCAGTGATCTTTTCCGACTGAATCTCCGCCGTAACAATATTGCCCGGTCCATGCGAATCTGTGACTTCAATGAGTTCCAAAGCATTTTTGTCCCAGGACAGTCTGCTTCTGATGACACCCAGCTCCCGCTGGCCGATCATTTTCGGCAAATTGGCGACATAGGCCTTCACGGACCGATGAATAATTTCGCCGCGTTCCATGATATCGATCCGCTGTAATCTGGCTTTGGGCTGAATGGTCACCGTAAAACATCCGCCTCCGGCCGGGTAAAAACCCGGACGCTGCAGGTGCAGGGCGATATCGGGGCCCATTTGACGCAGGACGGGCACAAAGACCTTTTCCAGAAAGCTGTACGGCGGCGCAAACGGATTATGGGTACCGCCTTCCAGGATAATCTCGGAAGGAGCATCTGCAACCAGCAAAGCGGGCAGAATCGTCTGCAGAACCAGCGTCGTGCTTCCGGCGGTACCGACTGAAAAATGATACTGTCTGGCAATGACCGTTTTGGGGGAAAACGTTAAAATCGCCGAACCAATCTGGTTGCCGGAGACCTCGGCCTGACCCACTTCCACGGCGGCATTGACCGCCGTCAGGTGCTGCCGCATCAGACCCGGATTTTTGCGGCCGGCTCGAATATTGCGTATCTGAAACGGTTTACCGGTAATCAGAGATAATGCCAGACTGCTGCGAAGGATTTGTCCGCCGCCTTCTCCAAATGACCCATCAATTATAATCATTGTTGCGATCCTTAAAACTCCTTAATGTATTTCTCATTTTAGTTATCTATCGTCGATTATTCAATGTCTTTTTTCGACAGATACAACCGGATTTCTTTTTGCTTTTCACATCCTTGCCCGGGGCAGGCCGGCGTTTTCCCCGACCTGCCCCTCGTTCGGCTACAACAAATTGACTACTCGTTCTGCCAGCCCTTTTTCGCCCAATACCACGTTCAGCTTGGAATTTGTTGACACGTTCTGCAGCACTTCCAATTCCCGCAGCCGCATCAATACAGGGTTATCTTCCAACAGCTTCGCCGTATTGGCCTGAGATCGCATGGCCGCAGTCTCTTCTCTGCGGGCAATCAAGTTCGCTTCTGCCGCCTTTTTGGCTTCCATCACCTTATTCAGCAGGGTCTTCATCTCGCCGGGCAGGATGATATCCCGAATGCCAAGCGAGGTGACAGCCAGACCGAAGATTTCCGCTCGATGAGCAAGCTGAGTTTTCAAAGACTCTGTCAGCGCATCCTTATCGGCCAGCAAATCATCCAACTGACGCGACCCAATGATGGCTCTTAATGCCAGTTGTGCTTCCCGGTACAGGGACTGTTTGACATCGGTCGTCGAACGAACCGCTTTCTCTGCGTTCTGAACCGTATAAGCAGCCACGGCATTGATCCGCAGCGTCACCTTGTCGGCCGTCATAATCTCCTGGCCGGTAATATCCATGGAGGTCTCGGCCATATTCACCTGGAAGACCTGGACACGTTCAATCCCTTTCCAGAACACATAACGTCCGGCATCCAGGGTTTCCACATACCGGCCGTTCTGAAACAAAACTCCGACATGGTCTTCAGCAACCGTGATCTCTTCCAGTAATTCCTTTGCTGCAGAAGCCTTCAGAATAACGCTGATATCCGGATGATTGAACCGAACATCCCGTGCATCCAGAACCTCAACCCGGACGTTGCGATGGGTGGTCCACAGTGCATACTGACCGGGAGGAACAATATGGACAAAACGTCCATCCACCCAGACCAGAGCCCGCTGGAAATCCTGCAGGTCTAAAACCTGGGCTTTGTTTGCCAGAAAGCCGGATTTGACAATCAAATCCAGGTCTTTATGGCGAATCCAGGGATCACGCATATCGGCAATATCAATGCGGTCGGATGCCATTGGATTCACAAACCAGTGCCGGCCTTCATCCAGCAGACCCTTAAACTCACGGTCTCTGAAATAGAGTCCTTTTTCATACGAATGAATTTTAATTGTTTTCATGCTCATTTTAATTCTCCATTTGCTTCCTCAATCTCACATGACTTACATATTTTATCCGTCCGGGCAATTCAAAACGGGCTCTCAGGAAACGTCCGATGACCGACCCTCTCTTGCGGCGGAGCTGATGTGGGCCTGCCCGGTTTCGGGTAAGGGTAAGATTCAAAAACAGCTTGCGTGGTGTTGCTCAAAAAGCCAAAACAACAAAACATGTCTTCTGTTATCTGCCCTTTAATCCTGTACCAGACAGACGGAATCCATCAGCTTCATGGCCTTTACGCGAGGTGTTGACTGGTTCGCAACCACTCCTGAACCTGTAACTGCCGGTCAGCCAAACGTTTCCATCGAGCCTTTGCGGTGCCGTTTTCACGGCCTGGGGGTGTGGGATTCGAACCCACCACAGTCAGATTCACAATCTGATGCTCTAACCATCTGAGCTAACCTTTGGGTGTTCGATGCGGGATTCGAACCCGCAGGGTTTTTCAACCGCAGACCTCGTCTGCTGCGTTTGCCTTTTCGCCAATCGAACTGCCCGCCTTCGTCAGAATCCATGTACGGAACATACGCAACGAAACAGCATGGCCGTCATCGGTATGCCGCTGGCCCGGCGGAATTTTCATGATGTCAGAGAGCGTTTACTTATCTGATTTTAAAAATAGCAACATCCATACCAACTATAAAATATTTCTGAAATATTCTATATGTCATTGAATAAAATAGACTTATAATCCATTGACAGAATGTTGACATGCAGATTAAAAACTATATAATTATATATTATTATAATATTTTATATTTATTTACATATATGAAAAAGGTTGTTATCGGATTACTGGGCCCCACCCTGGATCGGGGTCTAAAGCCGGACCGTTGGAGTGCATGGCGGCCCACTGTGTCTGTCTGTCAACATGAAGACCTGATGATTGACCGCTTTGAGCTGCTGGTGGAGAAGAAGTTCGAGCCGATGGCTCGCACTGTTATCGAAGATATCCACCTGGTTTCGCCGGAAACCCAGGTGGTTCCCCACTTGATCCAATGGAAAGACCCATGGGACTTTCAGGAGGTCTATGGTGGTCTGCATGACTTCGCCAGGGGATACCATTTTGACTCCGACCATGAAGAGTACCTGATTCATATAACCACAGGAACGCATGTCGCCCAGATTTGCGAATTTCTGCTAACGGAATCCCTTTATTTCCCCGGCAAGCTGCTGCAAACCAGTCCGCCCAAACGTAACATACCCGGTGATCCGGGCAGTTACCAGATTATCGATCTGGACCTGTCCAAATATGACCGCATTGCGATGCGATTCAAGCAGCAGATACGGGACGACATTTCATTCCTGAAATCCGGGATACAGACACTCAACACACAGTTTAATGCCCTCATCGAGCGCATTGAGCACGTTGCATCCCGCACGACGGATCCCATCCTGCTGATGGGGCCCACCGGCGCCGGCAAGTCTCAACTGGCCAGACGTCTGTTTGAACTGAAGAAAACCCACCGTAAACTGAAAGGCCATTTTGTCGAGGTCAACTGTGCCACCATACGCGGCGATGCGGCGATGTCCACGCTGTTTGGGCATACCAAAGGTGCATTTACCGGCGCTGTGCAGGCCAGAGAAGGCCTGCTCAAAACTGCCGACGATGGGATTTTATTTCTGGATGAAATCGGCGAACTGGGGCTTGAAGAACAGGCGATGCTGCTGCGGGCCATCGAAGAAAAACAATTCCTGCCGGTCGGGGCCGATAAAGAAGTCAGCAGTAATTTTCAATTGATTTGCGGAACCAACAGGTACTTGCAGGCCTGTGCGGCAAACGGGCAGTTTCGTGATGATCTGCTGGCCAGAATCAATCTATGGACATTCCATCTGCCGGGACTCAAAGACCGGCCCGAAGATATTGAGCCCAATATTCAATATGAATTAGAGCGGTACGCCTCGAACACAGGCACCCATGTTCGCTTTAACAAAGAAGCTCGCCAGCGATTTATTTCGTTTGGGACTTCCGGACAAGCCCTTTGGAAATCCAACTTCCGTGACCTGATTGGGGCGATCACCCGCATGGCCACACTGGCACCGGGAGGACGAATCAGCGAAGCTGTTGTCGAAGAAGAAATTCGCAGACTAATGCAGTCCTGGCAGCCGGCGGAAAAGGACAAGAATATTGAACTTCTGGAAAGATGCCTCGGAAAAGAAATACTTCTGCAGATTGATGAATTCGATAAACCGCAACTGGCCCACGTGATTCGAATCTGCGCTGCATCCCGGAGTCTATCCGAAGCCGGCCGCAGGCTTTTCGATATTTCGCGAAACCAAAAGTCCAGCCCCAACGATGCCGACCGTCTTCGGAAATATCTGGCACGATTCGATCTTACCTGGCAGAGCATTCGCGACATGATTCACTAACCAATAACCATCGAAACGGTCTTTTGACAAATCTCCCCTAAATACCGCCGCTGCTGTTGCTGTTTATTTGGGGGTCAGGTTAAAATAAATCTTGACATAAGCTATTGTATTTTATATTGTTATAGTGTTGTTAGGGCGACAAAAAAAGATAGGGAGTGTATATGTCGAATTTTACAGAGCAACACTATGTTGTGCAGATGCAGGCTCCGGCTCCCAGCCGGATATTTACCCCAGTTATGACCACGCTGATGGCGATTTTAATCTTATGTTCGGCGCTGGCCTACTGGATTGGAGAGGATTTTTGTCGATATCTGGTCATAATTCCCCCTCTGGTCGAACGCNNGCTTTGGCAGCTTGTCAGCTATGCCAGTATCGATCTGTGTGTTATAACCATGCTGTTTAACTTATGGATTATGCTCTTTATCGGCAGCGCTCTGGAAAGACAGCATAAAGCTAAATCCATACTTGTCTTTTGTTTTACCATGGCACTTACCTGCGGATTACTGGCGTACTTAGTCATGCTTTTATTCCAGCAAATACCCTTTATTGCAGGAGCCGGAGGTGTTACCTATGGACTGCTTGGTGCCTTTGGGTATTGTTTCCGCAAGCAGCGTGTCTGGATGTTTTTCTGGACGATTGAAGCGGATAAAGCCGTCTGGATTATCGTTGGCTTTGGAGTGATTCTTTCCATTTTTATGCCGCTGAATCTTATTTTTGTGGCTGGAGCCCCGCTGGGTTGGTTTTACATGCGATTATTCAAGGGCGGCGGCATCCGTGCCCGTGAACGAAGTTACGCTGCCCAGGACAGGCCGGCGGGCAATCGACCGGGCGGATTTGTGGATATCGAATAAGTATGAATCCGAAATTCTACCTGCAGATTCCCGAACGGCTGGAGGTATTGAAACAAAACCTGCAGTCGTGCCGATTATGCCCTCGAAACTGCGGCGTCAATCGACTTGCGGGGCAAACCGGTTATTGCGGGGTAGATGATCAATTGTATTGCTTTCGAGAGATGCTGTATTGCGGCGAAGAGAAAGAGCTGTGCCCGTCACACCAGGTTTATTTTGCCGGGTGCAATATGCGGTGTGAATATTGCAGTGTTGCGGAGTGGAACCAAAATCCATTAGAGATCAACGGAATGAATATGGCTCAGATTGCCGACAAAATTCATCGGCGGGCAGAACTGGGGGCTGTTACCCTGAATCTGCTGGGCGGGGAGCCTGCGGTCAATGCAGCCGGAATACTGGAATTGCTTTGGAAAGCCAGGCCGGCAAATCGGCTCGTCTGGAATTCCAATATGTATTATAATCCCATCGTAGATCAAGCCATTCGCGGGCTGGTTGATGTTGTGCTGGCAGACTTGAAATTCGGCTGCCGCGAATGTGCCGCCCGTATCGCAGATGCTGCAGATTACTGTGAGGTCGTGACGGATACTATAGCCCAGGCGGCAGCATGGTCAGACGTGATCGTCCGGCATCGTGTCCTTCCGGATCATTTTGAGTGCTGCACCCGTCCCGGCCTGGAACAGATCGCCAAACTGGGACAGCGTGTCAAGGTCAGTCTGTGGTTTGACTATATTCCGCCGATTCCTGCAAAGGAAACCCCAGCGGGCTATGTCGGCGCCGAACAGCATCAAAAAACAATTCAATGGGCCCAACGACTGCAATTAAGGATTATCCAATGAATGCTTACCAGCGTCAGCAGGGTGATTTTGAAATCCGGATTTTGCCGGATGGCAGACTGGTCATGCTGGCACCCGATGAAGCCCTGATCGCCATGGCCGAGCAAATCCAAAATCAAACTCCGCAATCCGACAACAACTCCAAACAGGAAAACAACGATGTCTCAAAACAACATTAAAAACGAAAAAGACTCTTCTTCGAGCACCGTACCGAAACAATCGGAACTGGAAATATTGATTCGGGCACGCTATCCCCTGGTTTATGTCATTAGTTGGGAAGAACAGCGGGTCGTCAATGAAGCCCGCCGGATTGCAGCCAGACTGAACAAAAAAGTCTTTGAGTGGTCGGTCACCATGGGGCTTGTACCGGCCGGAACCTCCATCCAAATGCAAAAACAGAAAGACACGGCGACACAGGACCCCCTGGTGGCGCTGGACACCCTCATCGAAAATGTTGAACCGGCCCTTTATGTATTCAAGGATTTCCATCCTTTTATGAAATGCACCAACATGGCAGTCATTCGTCGCCTGCGTGAAATATCAGAGTCCATGAAGAATACCTTTAAGACCATTATCATCTGTTCCCCTCTGCTGGAATTACCGCCCGAACTGGAAAAAGATATCACCGTTATTGACTACGATCTGCCCGCTGAACGCGATATGGCCATACTGCTGGATCGCATTGTTGAACAAGTCAAAGACAATCCGAAACTGAATATCAACCTGACTGCGGAAGCACGCGAGCAGATCATTCATGCCATGCTGGGACTGACCCTGACGGAAGCTGAAAATGTCCTGGCCAAAACACTGGTTCAGAACCGCGGACTCGGCACCGACAGCGTAGCCGTGATTCACACCGAGAAAAAACAGATTATTCGTAAAAGCGGCCTGCTGGAATATTACGATGCGGAAGAAGACATGAAAGCCGTTGGCGGGCTGGATATCCTGAAAGACTGGCTGCTGCGCCGCTCGGTTGCCTTTACGGATAATGCCCGGCGGTTCGGACTGCCGGCGCCGAAAGGAATCCTGCTGCTGGGTGTCCAGGGATGCGGCAAGAGCCTGATGGCCAAGGCGGTCAGCAATATCTGGCAGCTTCCCCTGCTGCGGTTTGATATCGGCAAAGTGTTCGGCAGCCTGGTGGGTTCCTCGGAAGAAAATATCCGGCGGGCAATCAAAGTGGCTGAATCGGTCAGCCCGGCCATTCTCTGGCTGGATGAAATCGACAAAGCCTTTCGGGGGACTCGTTCCAGCGGCGGCAATACCGACGGCGGAACCAGTTCTCGCGTATTTGGAACTTTTCTGACCTGGCTGTCGGAAAAGACCAAACCGGTGTTTGTGGTGGCAACGGCCAACGATGTGACCAGCCTGCCCCCGGAACTGCTGCGCAAAGGCCGTTTTGATGAAATTTTCTTCGTTGATTTGCCCACCAGCCAGGAACGCAAAGAAATATTCAATGTTCACCTGTCCAAACGGCATTTCAAGACCAGCGAGTTCGACCTTGAAAAACTTGCTGCCGCCGCCGGCGGATACAGCGGGGCGGAAATCGAACAAGTGGTTATCAGTGCCATGTTTGATGTATTTTATGAAAAACAAAATCTGTCCACACAGATGCTCTATGATTCGATCATCGAGACAGTACCGCTGTCGAAAACCATGGGCGAAGACATCGAGCGTCTTCGTGAATGGGCCAAAGGCCGTGCCCGGCAGGCCAATAGTGCTCAGGCCATCGAGCAGCAGGGACAGAAACGCAACATTGAACTCTAAATTTTCATTCAAGAAGGGAGATTCAAAGCCATGAGTACAGTGATTATTCTGACACCGGTCATCATCGGTGCCTGGCCCGCGGTGGCGGCTGCAATCACAGCGGCAGCCGCCGGCCTGNNGGCTGGCCGTCAAGGAACAGGTTGCAGAAGCCCTCAATGAATCGCATGAGACCGTCAATCAGAATGCCGTAGAGATCGAACTGGAAGACAGCCAGGTTCTGACCCAGGCACTGGCACGCGGCAAGACCATCGTGCTGACTAAAGATAATATTCAACTGAAAATCAGCCGGGATGACCGTGGAAGTCTCAAGGTCTGCGCTGAAGGACTGGGACATACCAAAAAAGAGTTAGAAACCATGGCCGAGGAATTTGTCAGGAAAATGACGCAGTGCTATGTCTATAATCGGACGGTAACGGAATTAAAAAACAATCAATTCCAAATGGTTAACCAGGAAGTGACCCAGGACGGCAGCATTCGAATTCATGTTCGCCGCTTTGTGGACTGACTTGCGTTATCCGGAAAGGATGGCATGTATGGGAGTTGTGATGATTCTGGCCCCGGTCGTGGTGGGAAGCTGGCCGGTTATCAGTGCCGCCGTAGCAGCCGCCGCCGCAGGACTTGGACTCACCGTAGCCCAGGAAGTGACAGAAGACAACAAAACTCTGCAGCAGGAAACCACCTCCTCTTATGGAATGGACATTGACAATAGTTCCATCGGTGCGGGACAACTGGTCAGCGGCAAGTCGATTGTTCTCGACAAAAACGGCATTACCCTTCGCGTCACCCGCACCGAACGCGGCCAACTGAAAGTACATGCCTCGGGCAAGGGCCACAGCCAGATGGAATTAAAATCGATGGCCGATGAATTTGTGCGTAAAGTCAATCAGTGTTTTATCTATAATCGCACAGTAACAGAGCTGAAAAACAAACAGTTTCAAATGGTTAACGAAGAAACCCTTCAGGATGGAACCATTCGCCTGCAGGTCAGACAATGGGTGGACTAAATATGGCACAGCACGAAATCGAAATTACAATCGCCCCGGATGGGCAGGTCAAAGTTCATGTCAAGGGCGCCAAAGGCAAAACCTGCATGGAATACGCCAAATGGCTGACCCAGGTCATCGGCAAGGTCAAGGACCAGAAGCTGACCAGTGAGTATTACGAACCCGAGACCAAGGCTAAAATTCATTTGACACAGGAACTGAGACAGCAGCAGTAACTCATGCAATGTCAGCGATGTCAATTTGAAAACATGCCTGGACTGGACCGCTGCATGCGATGCGGTTCTATCCTTGGAAAATCCTCAGCACCGCTGGAGGTGTATCCTCCGCGCATGCCCCGGTGGGCCAGACCTTTACGCGGCCTGCTGCGTTTTTTTCGCCTTAACGGCATCCAGATACCCAAGGCTCCCCAAATCCCAGCCTGGGTTGAAACCCTCATCGGCAGCGGCCTGTTTGCCGTGTTTTTTTCGATTGTTCCCGGACTGGCTCAGCTCCTGACACGCCAGTTTCGGAGTATCTGGATAGTCTGGGTGAGCTGGCTATTCTTTTTCGCGGCAACCGGCTTTTTCTGGGGATCATCCCTGTCATGGCTGCTGTGCAGCCTGATGCTGGCATCTCATGCATGGATTGCCATGCGGGCCGGAATTCTTTCGGAGATCATCACACTGCGCAGCCGCGTCTTTGTATTATTCGGAATTATACTGCTCTATTTTGCGATCTATCGATACGGCGTACCGGCCGGATTAAATGCGATGGGATTTTCAGGCGGATATAGTCTGACTTCCGTTGACAGGATTCAGGTGGCAACAGGTGATTATCTTTTTGGAACAACCCGCAACCTGAGTTTCCAAAGGGGCGATATGGCCATGACTGAAATCAGTGGAACAGGTGGACATTTTCAGGCACGCCGCTCGACCGGTTTTGTGGAAATTGTCGGTCTGCCCGGAGAAACGCTGGAAGTCAAAGACGGTCTTTTTATAATCAACAACAAGCCCCTGGACCAACACCTGTATCCTGTCCCGGGATGGATAAAGCGGGCACAAAGACTTAACGTCACGCTGGGATCCCACCAGTATTTTGTTGTCGCGGATTTTCATGGAACCGGGTATAATAGTTCCCATGTCACTGCAGTATGCGTTGTACCATCAGAGCGTTTGCAGGCCAGGGCTTTCCTGCAATGGTGGCCCTTAAGAAACCGAGGTTTTATTGAGACTGCTCCATGACGCGTTTTTCGAGCCTTGAATTTGATGATGCAGGCGGACAGCCTGAACGACATGCCGGCGAACCCATCCGGGATGAAAGGTATTTCCAGGATCAGGCCATCCGAAGCTGTCTGCATGGTGATTTTGAACTGGGGCTGCGGAATTATTCACGGGCACTGGAATGCAACAGCCACTTTTTGCCCGGCTGGGCCGGTCAGATCCGGATGCTGATTGAACTGGGGGAATACAAAGAGGCCGTAATCTGGGCGGATAAAGCCATGGAACTATTTCCTGAACACCCTGAATTTCTATCACATAAGGCAACGGCCAGCTTTCGTGACGGACGATTCGACAAAGCGATGGCATTTTCGGACCATGCGCTGAGCCTGGACAATCCAGGCCCCTGGGTGTGGCTGACTCGAATGGAAATCCTGCTGAAACAAAACCGTCGTATTGCCGAAACCTGCATTCCCAAGGCTGTCGCCTGTGCAGGACCAGAAACTTCGCTGATTCGATTGCAGGCAGGCCGAATCTTGTCGCGTTATGGCTATTATGCCTGCGCGATGGATTTATTATCAGAAGCGGTGCGGGATTTTCCTAAATCCCCACTGGCATGGTATGAACTGGGGCACTGCCAGCACAAACTCGGACAACGAAACCAGGCCCGAACCAGTCTTGAACAAGCAAAAATTCTTCGACCGGACTGGGATCTTGTCGATAGCGAATCAGCGGCTGTTGAGGACCGTTTCTGGAAACGACTATTGGGACGATTCTTTTAGGAGCGAACATGATTATTACCACAGAAATGCAGCGAATTCTGGCACTGGCGCGACGAGCCGAGGCCTCCGATATCCACATTGTAGCCGGGCTGCCTCCACTATTCCGAATCAATGGCGAGATCATTCTGGCTGATTCGCCTCCGTTATCGCGTGAAGACACCAAGCGCTTGTCATTCAGTTTTCTCAATGATGAACAAATCAAGGTATTCGAACGCGACTGGCAGCTTTGCTGCAGTGTATTTGACGAAAAACTGGGGCGATTTCGAGTGTCGATTTATAATCAGGCGGGTAATCCGGAGATGTCTATCCGGCCCGTTACACATGTCATTCGCAGCCGGGAAGATCTGCGGCTGCCGATGCAAATAGAAGACCTGACACGGCTGTCGAGCGGCCTTGTTTTAGTCACCGGCCCTACCGGCAGCGGAAAGACCACCACCATGAACTATATGGTGGATTTGATTAACAGTGAACGCCGATGCAAGATCATCACCATTGAGGATCCCGTTGAATATGTTCATACGCAAAAAAAAGCCATCATTGTCCAGCAGGAGCTTTATACCGATGTCAAGTCGTTTAATAAAGCCCTGATTCACGTGCTGCGGCAGGATCCAGACGTGGTCTGCGTCGGTGAAATGAGAGATCTGGATACAACCGCAACAGCCCTGATGGCGGCAGAAACCGGTCATCTGGTCATAGCGACCTGCCATACTCCAAACTGTTTTCAAACTATTGAACGAATTGTTTCCATTTTCCCGGACAACCAGCAGCCCCAGATTATTATGCAATTGTCCAATTGCTTAAAAGCTGTTATCGCACAGCGTCTGATCCAGGCATCCAACAAAAAAAGCCGAGTTCTGGCCACGGAATTTTTACTGGTGGACGCCCCCACACAGCGACATATCCGGGAGCAGGAATTCCACCAGATCATCAGCGTTATCCAGACAGGCCGCAAAAGGGGGATGCACCTGATGGATGATTCACTCTATGATCTGTATCAAAACGGAGAAATCACCTACGAAGCGGCAATTAATAATTCATTCAACCCCAGAGCCATGCGTGAGCGTCTCCTGGACCAGCGGGACGCACAGCTATAATTCATGGAGTCAAGCACCGTGTTTCTGCCTTATTCCAGTGATATTTATGAAGAATATTCTCCATGGATGGGATATATTGTATATTTTGCTGCTGCCCTGATAGCATTCAGACAGCTTGTCAGCAGAGCCTTTCCGGAAACACATCGCATTCTTTTCGGTGTGGACTATTTTAATATCCACATGGACTTTGTCCTGCTGATTATGTTTTATATGGCATCCCTGCTGTTTTTTTGGGTTTTTGGAAAAAGTGTCTGTTCCAAGATCGGGAATTTTTCATATCTGTTTATCATGGGCTGCTCGGCGGGACTCTACTTTTTAATTCAGGGCACTTCAAATGCTCCCCTGCTCTGGTTTTTCTCCTGGACGATTCACGCTGCGGCAGGGATGTACCTGATTTTCTGGCCGGTTAATTCGATTGACTGTTTCATCACGTTTATTCTACCAAGAACTTTTTCTTTATCCGGATTCTGGGTAATCCTTTACTGGATCATACTGGACGGAGGATGCTGCTTATTATTTGAAAGATCGTGGATATTCTTTATCAATTTCAGTTCCTTTCTGGCCGGAATGGTACTCGCTTCGTTATTAATCTATATTCGCTGGGCAGTCATTCCACGGGACGAAAGCTCATTATGGGACATTCTTTTGAGGCGAAATAAAAGTCTTGAAAATGAAACATGGCAGTATTCCTGGGCGGATCGCAAAACGCATCAGCAACAGGAAGAAAAAACCGCAGAAGCAAAAGACAAGGCACTTCAAGAGCGCCAGCATCAGATGGCTTCTGTAACACACCATTCACAAATATTATGCAGATGTGGACAGGTTGTTACACTGTTGCCGGATCAAACCAGTATTTGTCCATCCTGCGGCAGACGAATTCAACAGGTTCCTCTCCAATAAAACTAAATATACAGGTACCTGGGTGGACGATTATCGAGCTGCTTTAGCAGTCCATCCGGTCACTTTTGACCTGCGAATTAGGGTATAAATACTCCGATTATAGGCCAAATCGCAGATATAATTATACAAGGACATTGCGATATAGAAAATCCCAATATAGCCAAAGAAGCCTTCCAGTTTTTCAGCTTTTCTGTCAGAATACTCTTAGGAACAAAATAATCCACCCGTTCAGCTGGCGGAGAGGGCGGAAGTCAATTAGCCCTCTTTTTGTAAACGTAGTAAAAACCTTTATTAAACGTTTAACTACAACAAAGTCAGAGGTTTAAGTACTCTCTATTCTTTGCTATATCAACACATTTTTTTGTGCCTTAAACTCTATTTTAAGGACAGTGGAAAAACAGGTTGCCCATCGAGAAACCGTGCTCTTGTATACACGTGTTATTACGATCGATAAAGTATTTTCATATAGCATGCCTCATCATTACCCCCAGGAGGTTATGGAATGGCATCTAACCATCTCAATGCAAATATATTTAAATCATCCATGTCCACGTCCTTGTCGCCATTCAAATCAGCACCTCCGCAAGATGGGGCATCCAAACATTCGCTATCTCCCCAATGACGTGCGAATTCAACAAAATCCGCCAATCCTTCCTCGCCGTCATAAAGATTGTTTACCCGGATATTCAAGGTCGCCTGATCATAGTTGTTGTGAGTATTTTCACACCTTATCACAAAATGGTTTAGTCCGGCATTCGTATTCAATGGTGTTCCTGTCAATATCCCATCCGCCGACACCTGCAGCCAGGATGGTCCGGCCACTTTTGAAAAAGTCAGCGGCATGCCTTCCGGATCAATTCCTTCCGATGCAATAGAACTGCTATAGAAAGCATCTTCTGTTGCATTTTCAGCAGTAATCGAGTCACTGCTGAACGTCGGACTTCCAAAAGCATCTGCAACATCCGTCCTCGGAGTCCCGTCATAATAAAATGGAACCATTGTCGCCGTCCACCCATGCTCAGTCACATCCACCCGCACATATTCATTCACCAGACCTCCGGATATCCCGCTGCCCAGGCTGTGATACCCTCCCACGGTTATATGCGGCCAATCATAGATCAGCGGCTCAGCAAAATCAAGCCAACTGCCGCCGCCGGTCATACAGTAGTACACGTTATTCATCCAGCCTCGTTCGTATTCATGCGTATGCCCGCTGAAGCAGATATCGACTCCATATTGCTCCATGAGCGGAACCAGATTTGTGCGAAGTTCAGTTTCCCCGCTATACCAGCGCTCCGAATAGGGTGGGCGATGAATAAAGAGAAATATCTGCCGGGCATTGTTTGCCGCGGCCTGCTGAAGATCATTTTGAATCCACGCAAAATTGCTTCGGGTAAGATCATCAATACAGATGAAGTGGCAGCCTGCATAATCAAATGAAAAGCTTCCGTATCCGGCAGTGTAAGGGGCACCTTGATCTTTACTGGGCATATCCGCAAACTTTCGAATGACAGAGAATTGCCCCGCATCATGATTACCCCACGCATTGAACCAGGGAACGGTTTGCCCAAGATTTTCAGCAACCCGATCAAGGTAATAATATTTTGTGTCTGAGTATGAATCCCCGTTCTCGGCCAGGTCTCCCGATGTAACAGCAAACTTCACACCGGAAGCCGCCATGTGCGCCATCATGGACTTTGTCGGCTCATAAGGATCTGCAGGATATGTACCGTGGTTGGTTCCCTGGCTGTCTGACCAGACTGCAAAGGAAAAATTAACCCTGCTGGAAGGCGCGGTTTCAAAAGTCCTGTCGTCCAAAGGTATCCCGTCTATCGTTACTTGATAATGATACATCTGGTCCGGCACCAGGCCCGTTAACACCGCTTTATAAATAACACTCCCGCCTCCGCTGTTTTCGGAGGTAATAGCGGCTGACACTCCGTAATTTGAATCAAGACCATACGCCAGTGTGCAGGAAACCTGCTTATTCACTTCCCACATCACCGTAATGCCGTTTGTTTTCACGTTCTGCAAATAGGGCCGCGTCAGAATCAAGGTCGCCTGCGGCAAGTCCTGCCCCCCGGGACCTTTTAATGCAGCCGCCTGTGAGGGTGACAATGCCCGATCATACAACGCCACCATAGATACATCGATCGGGTAATCTTCCCCGCTTTCGTCAGCAAACCAGAACAGTGTGTCTTCCAGGGAAAAGCGGCCGTCAATCGATTGAACGGCTCCGGCAAGAACTTTTGTACCGTTGGCATAGATTGAATATTCGGAGCCATTGTTCACCACAATCACTACACGATACCACGTATCCGGCAATGTATAGAAAGCGGGTGTCCCCATATCGCTGCCCGAATAACCTGTCGCCGCTAAACCAATACTGCCATCCGGATGTATGAAACATTCTCCATCATCGGAATTAAGCGGATCGGTTTGAAAAAGACATTTCCAATATCCCATACTGGAGGATGGATAGCTCAAATCAATGACCGCCGACCACGAATTGACCTTGGAACCTCCCCCGTTTGAAGCAATGCCGTGGCTGCAGGAATAAAAGCTTCCCATTCCGATCCTCGCAGCTCCGTCATATCCGTTAAAACCTGCCACTGCCGTATGTGAACCGTTCAAAATCATGTCTGTTCCTGTCGTCGCGGCCGTCAGATTGGCGGGGTCATTAAAATCCCACTGCCCTGCAAGGACCGGCGGCGGCAGGACACCGCCAAGCGACTGAATTTCGCTTTCGCTCAGGGCCCCGTTATAAATTACGATCCGGGACACATCCACAGCCTCTTCTTCACCGTCTTCGTCCGCAAACAAAAGAAAAACATTTTCCAGGGAAAAACGTCCGTCAATCGCCTGTGCAGTTCCATTCAGAACACGCACCCCATCGATCCATAATTCATAAAAAGATCCATTATCAACACGAACAACCAAACGATACCAGGTATTCGCCACAACCGTTCCCGCCGACGCATACTGTGTGGCCGCAACCCCAATTTCTCCGGTTGACTTTGTAAATAACTCGCCGTCATTGGTATTCGTTTTATTTGTCTGAAGCAGTGAGCTGTAAGCGGCGGTCAAAGGACACCTGATGTCATAGACCAGTGTCCATTCGTTGGTCAGGTTGCCGCCGCCATTGGCTCCAATTCCATTCGTAACCTTATAATAGCTGTTGCTGCCAATCCGAGCGGCACCGTCTCCGGTACGGACACCTGACACTGCCGTATGGCTCCCGCTTAATACCAAATTACTGCCGACTGTGGCGGCGGTCAGATTGGCGGTATTATTAAAATCCCACTGTCCAACAAGCGCTGCCGCCTGCGCTGCTTCCGATAAAATGAATAATACAATTACAATAAACAATGCTGCCGCATCCCGATTCATATCAACTCCCAACTGATCCAAAATAGAACGGATTGTCCGATGTCTCTATAGAACATCTTTCCTAAGCCGCTTTCAATGCCTGAAGAATCCCGCCCCGGTACACGCTCTGAAGATGTTTCTCAAAAATACAGGAGCTATCCCGAAAATTGTGTGCAGGATAGCTCCTGTTATCCTATTT
This sequence comes from Phycisphaerales bacterium UBA7708, assembly GCA_002482415.1. Taxonomy (GTDB): domain Bacteria; phylum Planctomycetota; class Phycisphaerae; order Sedimentisphaerales; family Anaerohalosphaeraceae; genus Anaeroglomus. The sequence goes on along the minus strand of DLFY01000208.1, from coordinate 8,253 downwards.
CCAACTTATTTTCGCCGACGCACAAACACCATTCCACCCAGTCCCAGCAGAATCATGGTGGCAGGTTCGGGAATTGGGCTGCCAGCTCCACCCAGTGCCTGAATAGCCTCACCTGAAAGCGTCTCATCATAGAGAGCTACCATGGACACATCAACAGGCTCTTCTTCACCATCTTCGTCCGCAAATAAAAGAAATATATTTTCCAGAGAAAAACGACCATCAACACTCTGAGGAGTTCCATTCAGAACACGCACCCCATCTTTCCACAGCTCATACAGATTACCGTTGTCCACGCGGACCACCAGGCGATACCACGTATCGACAGGCACCGTTCCGGCCGGCGCATTCCCTGTGGCGCTGACCCCAATTTGTCCGTTTGACTTCGTAAACAAATCGCCGTCATTGCTATTGGTTGTATTTGTCTGAAGCAGCGAGCTGTAACTTGAGGTCAAAGGACACTTGATATCATAGACCAGCGTCCATTCATTGGTATAGTTTCCGCCGCCATTGGCGCCAATTCCAGACGTAACTGTATAGAAGCTGCCTTTGCCAATCTCAGCAGCGCCGTCACCGGCACCAATGCCTGCCACTGCCGTGTGGCTGCCGGTTAATCCCAGATTGGTTCCGATTGTGGCGGACGTTAAGTCTGCAGAATGATTAAATTCCCATAATCCCACCAGGCCCGCCTGGGCCAGCGATGCAATTGCCAACATGCCAATGAAAATAACATTAAACCTTTTCATCTTTCCTCCGCATTAAATACTTTTCTCGGATTTTCATACACACCTTTCCGAAACACGATTCCGAAAAGGCACCGTCTTACACTCTTCAAAAAGATCTTATTTCTGAATACAAGGATAATATCCGATTAATCCACTTCTTTTTCATCGCACCGTGTCACGAGCAAAGTGGAGATCGAGATATTATCCTTGTAACAATACATGATCCCGCTCTTACGGATTATAAACTCCGCCCTGGAGCCATTCTGCGGCAAACACCGCAAAATCATCCAGAGACACTTTACAATCTTTATTGAAATCCATGGACACCCAGCTCGGCACGGGATTCTTGCTGTAAATACAAACACTGGAACCAAAGATATCCGCAATTTGTTCAGCATTCAGGCCATAATTATAGACCCGCAGATCATCGAGCTTGCCATCCCAAAAACCAGAAGCTCCCGGATCGGCTCCCGGATCGTTTCCGGACCCTTGAGCAGCCGGTTTGCAGCCAATTCCAACCCACTTGGTGCTTGTAGTATTCAGAGTGCCGTCATAAGCATTCGCAGCCACTTCGAAACGACGGCTGCTAACGGTTTCGTCGGCGCCCATCCGGTACAGATGAATATACGCGCCATCGGCCACTGCCGCTACAAACTGCCACTGGCCCGTTGGGAGCGTGACACTGTCCGTAATGCGTATTCCGGTTTCGTTTGCCTGATCGATCTGCAAATCCAGTGCACCGCTTCCGCTATCAAGACCAAAATGGAACATCCCGCGAGATACACCGCCGTTCCAGTGCTTGATAATACTGGCCCAAGCCGGATGGGGGGTATCCACATATACCCAGGCTGTAAGGGTAAATTCCTGTCCTGTTGTCGGATAAGGATTCATTGCAAACTTTGTTAAATCAAAGATTGCCCCCTTATCGCCATAGAGTTCCATTGAACTCGTTCCGATTTGACCGGCAGGCCAGGTCGGAGCCTGACCGCCAGTAGTCAATTCGGCATCATAGCCGCCGGCCGAATCCGTCAGGCTGCCATCAAATTCAAAATGATTGACTAATCGTCCAATGACCAGGCGTGCTGAATTTGACCGTACCGTCCCGCCTGAGGAAGTCACGTCACAAACATAGAAACCCTCGTCTCCTCCAACAGCCGGAGCGCCGACAGCGGGATCAATCATGGTTAGGGTATCCGTATTCACGCCAGTATAAGCGGCTCCATTAGAAAGCAATACTTCATCGCCCGTGGTGCCCGGATCAACATCCAAATACCACTGATGGAACAGTTGAAGACCTGACGGATTATCGGTGGTAACAACCATCCTGCCATGTGTTTCACCAGGCTTAACAATATCCGAGTGAGCCACGACATTTTCCGGTTTTTGATTTGTATTAAATGACCATATCGCACCAACAACAACGTCGTTGGGTTCAGTCCCACTGCTTGTCCGCGTATCCACGCGCCAGTAATAGGTCGTGTTGATAGCCAGAAGTGAAGACGGGGTATACTTCTGTATCGGATCAGCGGAAATGTTACCATCCAGCAGTTGATCTGCAAAGTAAGGCACGCCGGCGTGATGATTATAGGTCGACGTTTTCAGTCGTACAAGATTGGGGTCGCAATACACCACAAATGAACGCGTACGAGGATCTGCCGCCGTGACATTGTTCGGGTCACGCGGAGCTTTCCATTGCAGTGATGCGTTCGGCAAAACACCTCTGGCATTGGGAACAGGAGAAACATTGACAGCCATGAAACCGGATATAGGCGTATTGACACCGCCTAACGCCTGGATAGCCGTTTCTGAAAGGGTCTCATCATAGAGAGCCACCCTGGTCACATCAACATTCTCTTCTTCCCCATCTTCGTCCGCAAACAAAAGAAATATATCTTCCAGAGAAAGCCGTCCGTCAATGCTCTGGGAAGTTCCACCCAGAACACGCACTCCGTTAATCCACAATTCATAAAGAGATCCATTATCAACACGGACAACCAAACGAAACCAGGTATTTGCCTTAACTGTCCCTGCCGGCGCGTACTGTGTGGCAGCTAATCCAATTTCTCCGTTTGACTTCGTAAACAGCTCACCGTCATTGGTATTTGCCTTATTTGTCTGAAGCAGCGAACTGTAACTCGCCGTCAAAGGGCACTTGATGTCGTACACCAGAGTCCATTCGTTGGTATAAGTACCGCCGCCATTGGCACCGATTTCCTGCGTAACCTTATAGTAGCTGTTGCTGCCTATCCGAGCGGCACCGTCACCGGCACCAATGCCCGCCACGGCTGTGTGGCTGCCAGTGAGTACCAGATCATTTCCGATTGTGGCGGCCGTTAAATCGGAGGCATTCGTAAATTCCCATAATCCCACCAGGCCCGCCTGAGCCAGCGATACCATCGCCAACATTCCAACGAAAGCAACACTTAATTTTTTCATGCTGATTCCTCCATATTAAATTCTATTTTCTACATTGTCCTTTTCGCATATCATAGCGAAAAGACACACAGACGATACGCTGGTTCTTATTGATAGCGTCAGACCACAACTGCAAGACACACTGCAATAACCATAATCGTGGCCGTGATTTCCATAGATATATTTCCTGTTTATTCATTTTACTCTTCTGTCCTTGCCTTGCATTCAGCGAACGGAAGTGCGCCGGAATCTTGACTCTTTCATCCTTTTGCATTGCCTCTGATTAATTGAGACTGTTCAAAACAAATTTAAGATTATCTGCATACGCATCAGCGCTGTCCCCATCCCGTTTGGTTGCCGTGAGACGAACGATGATTCTCAGGGTTCCTGGCGGTATGATTCCTTTATCCGATCGCTCAACAAAACCGGTCTGATTATTTCGCTGTTCAGCGGTGACCGGCCCAATTGCGGCGGAACCGATTAATTCGTTGGAGTAATCATAAAACAAGGCTGTGATTTCAAGGGCATCTTCATGGTTCAGCCAGCCGCCAATCCATCCGGATAGTTCATAGCCGATTTCTCTTCTATTGATTTTATAAAGCAGTTCTGCGACGTTGATTTCCTGAGTAATCACGCTATCCTCGTGCCCCACAAAAAAACAGTTGCCCTTGTCAGGAGGAACCGGAATAGCCGATCGCTGCAAGGAACTTATTTCTCCTCCTCCCATGGTTGCATAGGTATTAAGGGTTGCGGGCGATGAATCCTGCCAGCCGGATATATTTATGTTATTTTCGGTTAATTTTTGCGAATCCGTTTTTTGAATATCGTAAACAACATTGTCCTTTTCGAAATCTCCATTCACCACCAGATTGCGATTCAGCAGCGAAACGCCCAGCCGGAATTCCTCCGTACGCTGGATAAAACCACGGCGCTGCAAGGAAAATTCCGCAATGGATAATTGTCCGCTCCGACCCACAAGTCCGGCCTGGCCGACTCCAATTACGCATTCGTTTGAAGCAGCCGAATCCGGACCAACCTGCATAGCCACTTGACCCTTATAAACTTCTGCTCGAACAGTATCAGCAACATCCACATCAACCCCGAATTCAGTCCCAAGGTCAACGATCCGGGCACTGGGTGTATTTACGACGAAGCCGGTCGCCTGCCTGGGAACAGAAGCATATAATCGGCCGGAATAAATCGCCATGCTGTCGCTGTCCTGCAGTTTTATCACGGATGGTCCCTCAAGCACGACTTCTGCACCGCTGTCAAATAGTATCTTGACGACACCTTGCTTGAGAAATCGCATTTCATCCTGTTTAAGCCGCGTACCAATTTCTATGAGACATTCCGTATCAGCCCATTGGGCGTGAGCCGATTCAGCCAGGGTTGCAATGGATCTGGAAACCGGGAACAAATTGACGTACATAATCAATATTAATAAAGCTGCGGCAACTGAAACAAACGTAAATATTAAGGATTTACTGATTTTTGGTTTTTCCCTGGATGCATAGACTACCTGTTGAATCAACTCCTGCTGCGGTTTTTGCTTCGCCAGCTCAACAGCCTCAGCCGCCTTTTCATGTGCCGCCAGTATTCCCCAGAATTGGGACTCAGCGAAGTTTTTTTCGTTTGATAACCAGGTATCCTCTGATACTGAACTATCATCGGGCATCGCAGCAGCCTGAAAACCCTGAAGTTCAGCCCATATTTTTATATAATCGACATACAAACGGCAGACCCGATCATTTTCCGTAATCCAGGAGTCCAACCGTTCAAAATCCGCATCTGTGATAATATCTTCACGTAATGCGTTCAATAATCTGTAGAGTTCGCTAATTTGTTCAGCATTCATAGGCCCCGGATCCTTTTACGCCATGTTCCTGCGAACACAATTCAACAATGTAATGTGGATTCGGCCCAGGACATTGTACAATGTGTTATTATTGATGTTCAGCCGTTCTGAAACTGTGCGCAGGGTGGCTCCGATTTCATATCGAAAACACAGAATTTTTCGCTCTTTTTCGCCGAGCTTTTCCAGACAATGCTGAAGTGCTTTCCGACGTTCCTGTTCCAGATGATTCGTTGTCTCTGCGACTTCCTGAATGGCCTCCATGGCCTGTTCACTGAACACTCTTTTTGTTTTTGTTATTTGTTTGCGATAGGTCAGAATCTGATAACGGGCAATACATAATGCCCATGCGGCAAAATTGGTTCCCGGCTGGAATTTGTCGAATTCTGACCACATGATAGAGACCGTTTCCTGAACGATGTCATCTGCATCAGAGGGATTTGGTATGCTGGACATAACATATCCATATAAGCGGCGTTGAACACTCATATATAACATCATGAAATGCTTGCCGCGATCAGTTTCTAAATAGATTTTGTCTTTCCATTCTCTTGTCATAAATACCTTTTTATAACTATGCTATATTAAGGATAGGGTGGAATCTCTTATTTTTTTGAATAAAAATATACGTAGCGGATTCCCTCGACAATGTTTTTTGCATAACTCCATATACTAAAGCAGGTAACAGTCGACAACATTTTGAGATTTTGTTAATTTTATGTCTCACCCAACGAAATTGGATTAAAAGTCAATGATAGTATCTGTTCTTTGGGTACATTATTTTTTCTCATAAAGACTGAATGCTGGAAATGCACAACATCCTGCTTTAACATAATGCGATATTTTCAATTTACAGTTGTCAACGGCTCAGTTTTATGGGGATGGATCAGAACAAAATACTCGCTATAAAAATTGGAGCAATAAACTTCATCGAAATAAAGTAGTAGTTCCTCAAATTTCTTGTGTTTTCGGGAATAAGGAAAAATATTCAAATTGGAGGCTATGTAAAATGTGCATCAAAAAAGAGACGCACATAAAACATTTAAATACAAGCACTTAAATACTAATTTTTGAATTTATCCGGTTGTTGAGTGTTTGCATTGCAGAAAAGATATACAATATACAAGCGCCTTTGGCGACGGATGGTTGGATGACTATTTTGGCTAGCATGCAGCCTTTTTTGCAACCCCACAAAAAATCTACATTTAACACTTAACATCAGCAATGTCAAGGGCTTACACACCATCTCTGTTCATTGCTATTCCAACACGGTTTTTTACTGTCTTGAACTGCATTTTGAGGAAAGTTTGACTGTCCCGGCGTGTTTTGAATCAATCAGTTCCGGCCCCAACACAACCAACTGCAAAACACCTGCTTGAGACGTCAGATGGATTTTTGCACAGGGCGGCAGTTGTCGTGATGGTGGATTACGTCCAGACCTCTCATATCGTTGCTTCTTACTGACGACGAACAGCAAAACTCTCGGTCAATGCTGTCGAATCCAGCCACTCCGCTGCCAGGATCGTGAAATCTTCCATATCCACAATACAGTCCCCATTGCGGTCGTAATAATTGGCAACCCATGTGCCCGTGGCTTTATTCGCCTCGCAGGCATCTTCATATACGACGATCTCCATCTGATCCGAAAACGAGCCGTTACTGTCTGAAGCGGTCAACTTCAGGACATAAGTTCCCGCTTCCCTGATTGTGACCGCCGTGTGTGGATCCGTCGCGTCAGCAAAGACCACTTTCGTTGTCAAACCGCCGCCCAGAGCGACCTCGAAGGCTTCCCATCTGACGGTATGGGGACTGTAATCATCCTTCACAGAACCGCCCAGAGTCAGCGCATTGGGAACGCTCGCCAGTTCCAGTGTTGTCAGTATATTGTCACCTGCGCTGACAACCGGAGGAGTAAACACGAATGCTGCCAGCACGGCCCGATGATCCGAAGGGTAGCCTGAGTATTCGATATCGGTGTTTGGATTGCCGCCGACGGGACCAATATTCTGTACAGATATCGGTCTTACATCGCATCCGGCAAAATAGATAATATCAATGCGGTCGTGTACCTCGTTGCTGCCCGGCAGAGGCGTCCATGTATAGGCACGATCGAAGACAGCATCCGGCCGTACGGCACGCAGCGAGTCTGTAAACCCAAAATCGATGATTCGTTTGGAGACAGGCCACTCCACTTTAATATCATACGTTCTGCTCGTAGCGTCGACAGCCGCCTGAGTCCAATCGAGGCACGACGGTTCATTGAAATCACCGGTCACAAATACCTTATCCCCAGAAGTCAGAGCGCCGACAGCGGCAATGTCATTCAGCAATGCAGTAACTTGCGAGCCGCGTGTATTATTGGCCGACGCGATGACAGATGCTTCTTTCTTTGCCAGTTTGCCGTCACGCAAATCGTAAGGCTCATAGGGATAGGCCGGCAGATGCACATTGAACACCCACGCATAGGCACCGTTTGGCAATGCAATTCTGGCTCCCAGTCCGCCGGGGCTGTTGGCCACAATCGGATACCTGCTCATGATCGGCTTTTCGCCGTTTTGATGCAAGGTCCACCCGAGTGAAGCGGCAATTTGTGCTGCGTTGGACAGTTCCTGGAACCCTACAACATCGGCGCCGCTGGTATGTACAATGTCAACAATCCTATTGCGGCCGCTCTGAGTGTTTTCAACAGTCCATACATTAAATGACATAATCTTCAGTTGATCAGCCGCTTCAACACTTGAAAAGGGCAGACACAGGATTGTCGTCAAAACACAAAGACCAAGACAGCCACAACCGTTTTTTTTATGACGCATAACAACTCCCAACAGAAATCCCGTCTTTTCGGTATTGAATCCTCGGATTCTGAGATATGAAACAACAGCGAAAAACATTCGTCCCGGACCCGCAGAGTCCGGGACGATTACACGCTGATTCCAAAGATACGTTTCAGGCTCTTCTTCTGCGAATCGCCATGCCGCCCAAACCCAACAAAACCAATGTTGCCGGTTCAGGAACCGCCACTTCGCTAAATGTCAGATTGTCCATCGCAAGATAAGCATCGTTGCCGGATATCTGCTGAAGCGAAAGTGTCAGTATTTCTGATCCGTTGCCGACAAGATTGATACTGTGTGTCACCATTGAACCGTCAGGGGTATTAAATATGCCGGAACCCAGCAATCCACTCAATGAACCTGTCACTGCCCAGTTGACACTGGTGTCCCCGCCGCCGGACCAGACATTTAAGTCGAGCGACGTAAGAACGAC
>DLFY01000063.1:904-8707 GCA_002482415.1 Phycisphaerales bacterium UBA7708 | reverse complement strand
TCACCTTCCGTTATCCTGAGTGATTCTGGTTACTTGTCGTACATACTGCAAATGATTCTGGCCGAATGTCTGGTCTTTAAGGCCCAATGGAATCGGCGGCTGGTCGTATTCGGCACAGACCACCGCCATCGTGCCGGTCCGGAGATAGGCTGCCATCGCTTCGCTCCGCTGGCGGGCACCCTGCGACCAGCATACCGCCGCCAGATAATCCGGCCGCTGCTGTTCTGGGCTGTCGTAATAATACGGATTGATGGCTCTTGTAGAGCCTCCCCAGCTCATCCAGCTATCTCCGGTTGTAATCGAGCCGCTGAATTCACGGCTGGCCCCGGCTTCGACACGGTCAAACGCGAACAGCCGCCCATCTCTGAGCAGGACAACGCCCCGAAGGATGGCCTGCAAACCCCGGTTTTCAACCACCACCCGGATGGCTTCGCCGTTTTGGGTAATTGTCGCTTCCATCGGGAGTGAGGCAATCGGCTCTTCCACCAGAAGACACTGCATCGTCCAGATATGAACCGGTATTAAAGACGGCAGATTTCCGCCGTCATATTGATTGCAATAGAGGGTTCGCAGCGCCTTCTGACGCGAATAGGAATACATATAGTCCTGTGAGGGCGCCACCGCCGACCACCATTGCCTGGGTTTCAATTTGGTGGGCACATACGATTCACTGCCCGGGGAGAACAGCCCGCAATAGCCCGTGTTCCAGCCGGCGCCGCCGGAGAATCCATCGCTGACGGATACTGCACGAACCTGCATATCGCCGGCACGCAGGGCCTGGACACCCCAGTAGGAGCCTGCCGAAAAAATGATGATCCAGGCCGCACAGGTCACCCAGGTCCAGGGCAGTTTATCGATTTTTTTGAGCAGCAGATAATCCACCGGCCCCAGCAGCACCGCCAGCAGGACCAGCAGCAGCACCACCCACCAGACACTCAGCGGACGCATCTGCGGGATATCATAGAGAAACTCCATCACCCGGTTGGCCGCCGACAGGCCCGGATTGACACGATAATTATAGGAACGGCGGTATTGATTGCCTGAATTCGCATCTTTGTCGGCGGGCAGGTCGGATTTGCATACCAGCTTTCGCGACAATGCCCCAGGCTTAATACCCATCAATGCAGAATCCTCACTTTCAAGAATCTTGTTTCCGGCATTATCGAGGGCTTCTTCCACAGGCTCTTCCAGAATCTTTCCCAGCCAGCGAATCCACAGTTTTTCCGATTCTTTTTTGAAAGCCTCGGCCAGCAGGTCGGGGTCAAATCCCAGCACCGCCGCCTTGCCGAAGCCCGTCCAGCCCGAGGCAAAAATGCCCTGGCCGCTGCTGTCGGCCTCAAGTTTCCACAAAACCGCATCGGGCCGCAGTGTGATGGGCCAGGCAGGCACGATTGCCCCAGTGCCGACTTTATCCAGTGCGGCATCGACGTTCATCTGCTGCTGCTGGGCAATATCCAGCGGCAGCATTTTGAGCAACGGACAATCGACGGGTATGGGATTGGACCCCAGAATCACCATCAGCCGGCCGCCGTTGGAGACCCATTCGGTCAGGGCCTTCCACTGTTCGGCGCGGATGCTGTCCCATTGCAGGTCGTACAGAATCAGGGCATCCAGACAGACATAGCCGGTCCAGTCCCACGGCATGGCTCTGGGCAGTTTATCTTTGAGATACACTTCGCCGGCCCCCTCGCCGCAAATCGTCGCGGTTTTTTCCGGCAGCATCACCAGGCCGAATTTTCCGCGTCCTATAAGGCCAATCAGCAAATCCTGCTGGTTGACGGCCATCAGGCCACGGCTGTTCTGAGAAAAATCCCATAACATAAAATCGCTGGACCAGACCACCCGGCCGCGGTCGTCTTTAATCTGCGCCGTGCAGCTATCGGCGGCATACGTCAGCTTGGTTGACAGCGGCACATACAGCGGCATCTGCGGCGTCAGCACAAACTCATGGGCGACATTGAGCCGGTTCAGGCCGTCCTGCTGGCCGGATAGCTCAATCCGACCGGCAAACGGCTCTTTAAGTGTGCCGGAGATATTGATTTCCACCGGCATCCACTCCATCGGCTTGTAGCAGCCATCCCAGCCGAAAAATACATCCACATTCAGCGGCGACTCCTTGGCCGCAAAACCCACCCCGGCCATACACCACATTAACAATATTACTTTTAACCATCGATACATAACTTTGCCCCTTATATTCATTTTTATTTATTGCGTTTTAAAATATCCGTCGTCGAATCAGGCGTTGAGTTATCGCCAGAAGCACAAAAGACACGATACAATATAACACAAAAGCACAAAACACAAATACAGTAGAAGGAATTGTACCTCTCAAACTATCTATAGGCCATTGATATTCATCTTGAAGAATTGCCTTAAGCTGCATAAAAGGATTCAGGCAAATCACGTTGTCAATAATCCAGCTATGATATCTGTAACCTAAAAAGGTGGTAGAATTATAACTATACCAATAATAATGTGAAAATAGCGAGAAATATATTCCCGGTGCCCAGCAAACAAACAGGAAAAGGATGGTCAACACAACCGAACTGGCTGTTTTACGGACAAGACTCCCCCAGAAGAGTCCCGATGCACAGATCCACAAAATAATCTGGCCGGCAATCGGTAATACAAGTACAGATGTCACGAGAGGCCACTGGCCGACATAAAGCACAATCCACAGAAGACCCAGCACAGAAAGCCAGTAAATACAGGTTTTTTTTATAATACCTACGATCTTGCCCAGAAGTATCGTCCAGCCCGATAAGGGTGTCACCAGCAATATCGGCCAGGTTCCGCTTTCCTTTTCACTGCTAATCGCTCCGGCCGAAAATAACAAGGTCAGGACAAAAGGAGACAGGCCAATCATAATCAAAAACAGCGGCATCATCACCTCAAGCCATCGTGCCTGACTTTGAAGACCCATAATAGATAGAAACAGAATCGCATTGAGTAAAATCAGCGGAGATACAATCGCAGCCAATTTCAGCTTTCGCCGCCGCAGCATCGGGCTCCGCAATTCCTTCCAGATCATCGCGTTGCCCGTTACCGTCCGCAGCGGTTTGAGTTCGATCGGTTTTCCGCCAATGGGCCGCTGGGCTTTTTCAGAGGGTTCCGTAAACCACCGGGTCAGCCGGCCTTGACCTGAAAATAACTGATAGCCTTTTTTTCGTACACGTTTTGCAGACCAGATCAATACACCAAATGATACCATTACCTGAAAAATACAAAACAGCCCATAAGGAACAGCCGCGGGAGGCGAAATCCCCTGCTGCAATACACTCTGCCGCAATAATGCATTATCAATCAGCTTAACAATTAAATCATGATAATCAAAATACAATCCTTGATAGAGGGACGTTTCTACCAACACGAAAATAGTGAGTGGATTGATGTACCCCAGCCAATTGCCTCTGTGCAAAAACTGCGGAGCTACGATATAGGCCATCGTCAACAGCAGCAGTGTAACCATAATGACCACGGTGGCTCGCTTAAAATAGGTCGAAACCCACACTGTCGTCAGGCCCGCCGTCAGCGAACAGCAGAACGTCAGCGCCGTTGCCGCGGCAATAAATCGCCAATCCAGCCCGCCATAAATACCCATAATCATCAGAATCGGTACACTTTGCAGCATCAGCATCACCAGTTGAGACAATGCCGACAGCAGCTTGCCCGCCACCATCTGAAAGCCCGAAATCGGCGTAGTCATCAGCACCCCCAGCGTCCGCTTGGCGATTTCCTCACTGAACGCCCCGGAAAGCAGAATCACCGAGGCCATCGGCAGCGTCAAAAACTGAAACCACATTACCCTGGATGTGATGTGAACAACCCCCTCGGCCATACGAGCCTGCTGCAGGGGGATGGGTGTTCGTCCGACATAGAACGCATCCGTCCAGTACGGCAGGACCATCAGCAGCAGCCCGACTACATACAGCAGGCGATAGCCGTAGGTTCGCTTGCGCCGGCTGGCCGTGCGAAGCTCCTTATCCAGAGACGGCCCCGCCAGCCGCATCGGGCTGATGCGCCAAAGCCGCTCACTGAATCGCAGCCGGAATGTATCCATCGCCGCCAGCATCGTTTTTTGTTATCGCTCCTTAACACTGTCTATAACTTCATTTTACCCGTATAAACCCACCACTCCAGCAGGCACAACCCCAGCGCCGCCAGTACCAGGTACGGCCACAGCGGCAGATTCGCCCGCGACAGGGGCTTCGCCTCGGCCTTGACTTCCTGTCCTGACAAGGTCAGGGTCTTGAGCGGCTCAACCCGGCTTTCCTGTTCATCGTTGAGATTGACCGCAAAATATTTTGCCTCACGTCCGGCAAAGTCCATCCGATACAATCCCGCATGTTCCGCCGCCGGCAGCCGCACCAGCCCCGCATCCGTTGCAGTCAGCTTCAGCGACTCTATCCCCGGCCCGGACACGGTGGTTTCCATCCTGGCCGGCAATCCCTCGACGATAATCGGCTCGCCCGGCCGCAGCGAACCGTCGGTCTCGGCAGAGGCCTGTGCAGCCAGATACTGCATCGCATTATAGCAGTACAGCACAAAGCCCGGTTCAAACGGCCAGTTGGTCGCCAGCACATCAAACGCCGTCAGGATAAACACACTGCCCTGACGCCGCAGCACACTGATGGCCGGCCCTTTGGTGAATTCGGCCAGAATTTCCGCATCCCGCGGCATCTGGAGCATCAGTCCCCGGGCCGCAAACAGGGTATTCAAATTCACATACTGCAAGACCGGATGACGTGCCCGCCAGTCGGCCACAAACTGGCTTTCCAGCTCGCCGCCGACAGTGACATCGATTCCGGCCGGCGGCTGCCCGAACACCAGATACCGGGCACGCGGCCGCGTCTGAAGGGTTACATTATCCAGCACAATCACATCATAAGGCTGCTGGACCACAAAATCCGTTGTTGCTTTTGCTTCAAACTCCGCCGCGGTCATTTCATCCAGCCGGCTCGGTCCGCAGGCCTTCAAAGCCGACCGCAGCACCGCATTTCCTGCTGACACCAGCGCAATCGACAGGTTCTTCCGTGCCGACACCACCGCATAAGCAGTATTATCCGTCGGCAGGGCATCCGCCTTTAATACCCGCACACGGACCACCGCCGCCTCGTCGCTGCGGAAAGAAAATTCCATCGACATCTTGCCCGCCAGCATCGTCTGGCCATCCGAAGCAAGACTTTCTTTGTCCACATTCACCGGACGGACGGAAACCACCGTCTCATTGACTGCAAACTCCACATCCGACGCCGCCGGATTCGGGCCATAATTGGCCAGCGTCAAAAAGACATCCACACGCTGGGTGTCTTCAAAGTCCCGCCGGGCCTGCATGGCAATAATCCCCAGATTATCCGGGTGTTGTCCTATCGCATAATATTCCAATTCATCCTGACCGACAGCCTGCTGCGCGAGGTCTTCAATCCGCCCATCGGAAAACAGCAGCAGACGGGCCGGCGCTTCTGCACTCTGGTTATTGGCATCGGCCTCAACCGGCTGCGCGAAAGCCCGCGCTGCAATCAGGGCCTGCCCAATCTGCGAGGCCCCATCTCCCGGCTCAATGGCATCGATTGCCCGAAGAAGCTGCTGGCGGTCCGACGTAAAATTGCAGACGACTTTGGCCGTTTTATCAAACGCAATCGCCATCACCTGCGTCTGGGCCCGATTCAGGGAAAACAGCCTGTCTTTGGGAAGCGATTCGATAAAGACCCTGGCCTGCCGTTTGGCCTCGGACAGTCGGCTGGGCAGAACATCCGTCGCATTCATACTGGCCGAACGATCAATCAGCAGGACATACCGCTTAGGCCCGCTGCCCATCATCCGCAGCACCGGCCCGGCCAGCGCCAGCAGAATCGCCCCCAGCGCCAGCAATTGAAGCAGCAGCAGGATATTGCGGCGTATTTTCTGAAACGGCGCATTGACCTGCAGATCCTGAATCGCCTTTTTCCACAGCAGCGTACTGGAGATCAACTGCTCCCGACGCTTGAGCTTCAGGAAATACAGCAGAACCAGCAGCGGCACACTCACTGCCGCCGCCCAGATTCCTATCATTGGACTAAGCCATTCCATCGTATTATATTCTATCTATCGTAATAATCCTGATTTTCGCAGCGTATTGAGCGTCAGCCGCTCCGCCGAAGCATCACTGCCGGCCAGCACATACCCGGCCCCATGCCGCGTACAAAACTGCTGCAACTGGTCGCAATAGGACGCCAGCGTCTTGCGGTAATAACCCAACAATGCCGCACTCATAGTAACTTCCGCCGTATCGGCGTCCTCGACATCCACCAGCTTCAAATCTCCGTTCAGCGTCGGCTGGCGTTCTTCCGGACTGAGCGTCTGAATCACATACACATCATAATGCCGGCTGAACAGCCGCTTCAATCCCGCCTCGTAGCCTTCCTTAAACAGCATATCCGACAGCACCACCACCACGCCGGAGCCGATGCGATCCTGAACCACCTGTTTGCAGGCCTTCTCAAAGGCCGTTGGGCCGCCGTTTTCGACCGTCAGCAGAAACTCCGCCAGCCGCGATATACAGCCCCGCCCGCGCTGATTGGCAAGCTGCAGGGTAATTCCGTCGGCAAAGGCACTGATAGCGACGCGGTTATGATGCACCACGCCGACATAGCCCAGCGCCGCGGCCATCTTGCGGATAAACAGGGCCTTGCTGGGCTGGCCCATGGTGGTCGATTCGCTGACATCCATCAGAATATGCAGCGTCAAATCCTGCTCTTCCAGGAACAGCTTCAAAAACAACTGCTCCAGGCGGGCATAGATATTCCAGTCCAGAAACCGCAAATCATCACCGGCGGTGTATTGCCGATGGTCGGCAAACTCCACGCTTTGCCCGCGACGCTTGCTGAGCCGCTGGCCCTGGGTCTGCCCCCGCAGCATCCGGCGGCTGGCCAAATCCAGTCCATCCAGCCGCGCCATGAACTGAGGGTCCAGCAAATCCGTCAATTTCTGTTTTGTATGTGTGATGGATTCCATATTTACCACTTATGACTTTTCCGGCCCGGTCGTCGGTACCTGGTTGAGAATATCAGCCAGAATATCATCGCTGGTCATGCCCTCGGCCTGCCCTTCAAAGTTCAGCAGAATGCGATGCCGCAGGGCCGGCAGGACCGATTTGCGAATATCCTCAAAGCTGACATGGTAGCGCTTGTCCATCATGGCCCGCACCTTGGCCGACAGCATCAGGGCCTGGACCCCGCGGGGCGAGGAGCCGAATCGCACAAACTGATTGACCTTGTCGGTTGCGTATTGTCCCTTCGGATGCGTCGCCAGCGTCAGCCGGATGGCATAATCCTGCACATGGTCGGCCGCGGCTACCTTGCGAACCAGATGCTGGGCTTCCAGAATCTGCTCGGCACTGAGAATCGGATTGACCTGCGGCGTATGCCCCGTCGTCGTCCGGTCCAGGATAAACTTTAATTCGTCGCGGCTGCTGTAAGGCACCAGCAGCTTGAAGAAGAACCGGTCAAGCTGTGCTTCCGGCAATGGATACGTACCCTCCTGCTCAATCGGGTTTTGTGTCGCCAGCACCAGAAACGGCTCCGGCAGGCGATGAATCGTCCCGCCGCTGGTGACCGAATGTTCCTGCATCGCCTCCAGCATCGCCGACTGGGTCTTGGGCGTCGCACGGTTGATTTCGTCGGCCAGGATAATCTGCCCGAACACCGGCCCCGGCTGGAACTCAAACGCCCGCCGGCCGGAGGCAGGATCTTCCAGAATGATGTGCGTGCCGATGATATCCGCCGGCATCAGGTCCGGCGTAAACTGAATGCGGCGAAACGA
>DLFY01000063.1:235-841 GCA_002482415.1 Phycisphaerales bacterium UBA7708 | reverse complement strand
ACCCCTTCCAGCAGCACGTGTCCTCCGGCAAACAGGCTGATCAGCACATCGTCCACAATGGTCTGATGCCCCACGATCACCTTGCCGACTTCCGCCGCAAGCGATTCAAACGTACCGCGAAAGTGCTCACATTGTTTCTGTACTTCCTCTATCGGCGCCATACTATGCCTCCCGTTTTATGTATAATGTCAAGATTTGTATCATTCCTGTTCCTTTTTGCCCGCGGCTTTCCGCTTGGCTTTGAGCAATTGATCGATATGTCCGGCTTGGGCGGGCTGTTCAGCTTTGGGTCTGGTCTCAGCCGCCGCAGGCTGTTCCATCGGTTTTTCTTCGTGTATCTTTGTCGTCCCGGGTACTTCACGAGCGGGTGTCTCTTTGGGCGGCTGATACCGTTTGGCGGCATGAACCGTCAACTGTTGATGAACGGCCTTTTGCTTGGCCTTCAGCTTGGCCAGGGTAGCATCGGCCTGCTCGGCCTTGCTGCTGCGTTTGAAGAAACTCAGTGTGCGTCGTGCCATCGCGGCAAAATCCACCGACACCCGGCGCGTTGCCACATCCATCAGAAACACCCCCACCCAGATCAGCATCAACAGTTCCAGCAGCGGA
>DLFY01000063.1:0-222 GCA_002482415.1 Phycisphaerales bacterium UBA7708 | reverse complement strand
TGAATAAATCCGCCCGGGCGGGTTCTGCCGACAGCATTCTGCCGCCGGAGATAGAGCAGATTTCATTGAGCAGTGCAGCGTTATCTTTCATGTCTTTGAATTCCGGCGCAAAGGGAACCGTAATCGGCGTCTGCATCAGCCGAACAGGATTCTCCTCCCCACCGGCCCGCTGATACCGCAGATTGACCAGGTAACTGCCCCCCGGCCCCGCTTCATAAGTGC
>DLFY01000033.1 GCA_002482415.1 Phycisphaerales bacterium UBA7708 | reverse complement strand
CGACGGCTCAAATGTCTCGATAGAAACATGCAAGCTCTACACCAATACGGCGGTCTCCGCCGGCGGCGGTATCGCAATCCAGACCGGTTCCAACGCTGGTATCGACGATTGTGATATCTACCTCAATACTGCCGATTCTGGCGGCGGCGTGTATGTCGCCAATTCTGGAAAGACATCGCTGACCCATTGCCGTATCTTCAATAATTCCGCATCCGGCAGAATCTCCAGGGGTGGCGGAATGAAGCTGTGGGGTTCTCCCATCAGAGTTTATAACACGACTTTTTACGGCAACAGTGCTGCCGGTGAAGGCGGTGCCGTCCAGTGTGCTTACACCGATGAAGCCCTGTTCAATAGCTGCATCTTCTGGAACAACACCGCGCCGTCCGGCCCCAACGTCTATCTGCGGTATAACGAAAGCGGTGTCCCTTATGCCTCCGTCATGACCATCAAATACAGCGATGTCATGGACGGTCAGGCAAGCTGTGTCGTCGATGCCGGATGCACGCTCAATTACGACCGCTCCAACTTTGACAAAGACCCGCTGTTTGCCAACCCGGGAACCGATTTCCACCTGCTGTCCAAGGCCGGACGATGGAACCCGACGCTGAATGCCTGGGTCAAGGACGCTTCGACCAGCGCCTGCATCGATGCGGGTGATCAGGCTCTGAAATGGGCCGCCGAACTCTGGCCGCACGGCAAACGCGTCAATGTCGGCGGCTACGGCGGAACTCCGCAGGCCAGCATGTCCCCGTCAGTCGTTGGTCTGCTGTGCGACTTTGACAACGATGGCATCGTCGAAATCGACGACCTCCGCCGCATGGCCGATGTCTGGCTGGAAGCCGACCTCCTGCTGGAAGAAAACACCACCCGCAGCGGACGGGTCGATCTGGCCGATTTCAGTCTGTGCTCAGGCCAATGGCTGCTGACCGAATAACAGCAGTACAGGCAGAGAGTTAAATACCTTGTTGTCGCCCCCCGGATGGCTGGTTCGTCCGGGGGGATTTTTTTGCCCCGCCGCAATCCGCTGTTACCTTGACTGCCGCCGATACGTCCTTGGTATAGTCTGTTTACGAAAGGTCTGACGATGATTCAAAAAATGATTGTTTTGACGGTTTTCATGATTGCGTTTACAGCCGCCCTCTTTGGCGGCCTGCCCCAAATGGATTATTACGCCGATACCTGGCCGGCCGTCGATGCCCTTGGCCGCAAACTCCCCGACTATGCCGAATGCGGCGACCCCAAACCCAACCGCACCGTCGGCATCTTCTATTTCCTCTGGCTGGGCAACCACGGCAGCTACGGCCCATACGACATCACCGAATTACTCAAGGCCAACCCCGACGCCCCTCAGTACGGCGCCCCCGGCCAGTTTCATTTCTGGGGCAAACCCGAACTGGGCTATTACACCTCCGACAGCGATTACGCCATCATCACCCACGCCCGCCAGCTTTTCCAGGCCGGCGTCGATGTTCTGATCTTTGACGTGACTAACGCCTTTACCTACCACGAAACCTATCTCAAGTTATGCAAACTCTACATGTGGATTCGTCAGCAGGGCGAACCCACTCCACAAATCTGCTTTGTCACCCACAGCGCCAGCAAACAGACCATCGAAAAACTTTACGACGAATTCTATTCTAAAAATCTTTACCCCGAACTGTGGTTCCAGTGGAAGGGCAAACCACTGATGCTCGGTGATGAAGCCGATTTCCCCAAGCTTGCCCCCGCCGTCCGCGATTTCTTCACCCTGCGACACTGCTGGGCCTGGACTGCCGGCAAAGACACCTGGAACTGGGTCGAAAACTGGCCCCAGCAGTACGGCTGGACCGAATCCAAAGACAAGCCCGAAGAATTATCCGTCGCTGTCGCCCAGCACCCGGTATCCAACATCGGCCGCAGCCATTTCGACAATAAGCAGCCGCCGATCAACCGCTACGGCCTGACCAAATTCACCGACAAAGGTCCGTATTTCTCCCAGCAGATTCAGCGGGCTTTGGAGGTCGCGCCCGAATTTGCATTCATCACCGGCTGGAATGAGTGGGTAGCCCAGCGATTCATTAAAGAAGAAACCGGCGGAGCCGGCCAAATGCTGGGCAGGCCCATCAAGACCGGCGACACCTTCTTCGTGGACCAGTACAATCAGGAATACAGCCGCGATATCGAACCCATGGAAGGCGGCCATACCGATAATTATTACTACCAGATGATCGGTTTCATCCGCAAATACAAGGGCGTCCGTCCCGCCCCCGTTGCCGGCCCCGAAACGACCATTACCATTGATGGCCGCTTCGACGACTGGACCGGCGTCACCCCCGACTATGCCGACAGCCGTCTGGATTGCATGCCGCGCAATGAAAAAGGCTTCGGCAATGCCGGCCCCTACATCAACACCACCGGCCGCAACAACTTCCTGTGCCTCAAAGTCGCCTCCGATGCCCGGAACCTCTATTTCTATGCCCGCTGCGAAAAGCCCATCACACCCCATACCGACCCCAACTGGATGCTGCTCTTGATCGACAGCGACGAAAATCCCGACACGGGCTGGGAAGGCTACGACTATCGCATCAATGGCAAAGTCGTCGATGCCGCCTCAACCACCCTGCAATCCGCCCGGCCTGACGGACTCTGGCAGGATAAGACAACCGTAAGCTATTCCGTCAGCGGCAATGAAATGGAACTCCGCCTGCCCAAACACCTGCTAGGACTCTCCGGCCCGAAATTCACTTTCCAGTTCCACTGGGCCGACAACATCCAAAAATCCGTCGACATCCTCGAATTCGCCCGCAGCGGCGACAGCGCCCCCGAACGCCGCTTCAACTACTGCTATATCCGAAAATAAAAGAACGAACAGTTCGTTAAAATTCGTAAGTTGGCTATGCCGACGCGGTCATGTAGGATTTGTACGCTGGGACATGCCCACGCCGTCCTGTAGATATATAACTGTACCCATGCTGCGATGGCACGCGAAAAAAACGCCATTGACAGACTCATTCGCCGTCGGTAATGTATGTAATATATCAAGGAGAGCATATATGGCGACTATGGAGGTACCGTATCACATGACCCAGCGAATCAATCGTCGGCAGGATGTTCTATGTGTCGACAACAGTCTGAATCCACCGCAAGTTGCCACCTAAAATGAACAAAGGCAATGTGTGCATATGCCAAATTAAGCAATAGACCTATTTCAAACAGAAAGGAGAAATTATGGCATTGGTCAAGAAAAGCCAAAGAGAGTATAGTCAAAATATCATCAAAAATGTGGGCTTATTCTGGCAACGTGACAAAGTTCTTTGGGCCGGAAATCGCGGAATCGGCGAGAAGCGTCTTATGGGGAAAAATTCCAAACAGAAAAGAAACATAGGGATTAACTTTTGGAAGCAAAGTGGTATTTATGCCCTCTATAATAATTACAATCTGGTTTATGTTGGACAAACTAGAAAATCAAGATTAGGCCAAAGGCTTAAAGATCATCTTTCTGACGATTTAGCTGGTCGCTGGAATATGTTTTCTTGGTTTGGATTTCAAAAAGTAAAGGCTAACGGCGAACTCTCTATTGAGGCAAAAATTAAAATTTCACATCCTGACCATCTTAAAGATATATTAGAGGGAATTGTTATTGCTGTTGCTGAACCCCTAATGAATGGCCAGCAAGGACGTTTTGGTCCTAATGTAGAGCGTTACCTTCAGATAGACGAGAGTAACTTAAGCAATCAAGATGANNATGAAACGCAAAAAAGTATTTTGAGTAAACTTGAAATGTTAGAAAAGAAAACAAATAAGATTTTGAAAACAAAGATGAAACAGGTTGGTAAATGAATCTTGGCCTCACGGAGAAATTAAAAATTATTCAGCAAATCATTTGTTTCAATGGAAAATCGAAAATAGAAAATTAAATTCGTAAGCTGGGCCACGCCGACGCGGAACAATTGTTCAGTTTGAGCCAATAATCAAAAGGGAGGTGTTACATGCGGGACAGTGTATATGCGGTGGTTCTCGTTTTCTTTGGTGGTCTTGTTCAGGCGGCTGGTATTGCTCAGAACGCAGAAGGACTGGATTCAAAATACAAAAAGATGATCGACAGCATCAGGGCAAAACAATACGCCGAAGGCTTCACGGATACGGAATTAAAAAACGCCGACCCCAATCAGTTCCTGCAGGTCTTAAAACCCTATCAGGATGATCCGGACTGGATGGTTCGCAGGCATGCCTATAAGCAGGCCTGTCGCCTGGCGAAAATTCAAAACAAGCCCGGAATTACACGGGAGGTTGTGCAGCAGCTTGTCAGGGCTTCTACGACAGGTTCCCTGCAAGAAGCCAGTCAATGGCTTTTGACATTTACCAAAGAGGATTTCAGCCCGGCCGCCAGGCAAATGCTCAAAGAAGGCCTGCAATCAAAGTCATTGAGTAAACCGCAAATCCTGATCTGCGGAGTTGCGGATATGCAGGAGATAGTCCCTGATCTTGAGGAGATGCTGACGGTCCAATCGGCACTTCAGCGCAAAGGTGGTTCCAGAGCGGAGGGATTCAATTGGTTCTATACGGAAGCCTGGGCTGCCCGCCTTGCCAGGGCAAGAATGGGGGCCGGCGATGACATTGCAAAATCGATACAAATCATAGAAGGAGAGATAAACAGGAGCAGTCGTTTCGAGTTGCTGCATGATTTGGCTTACATCCGCCAGCCCCAGGCGGTCGAAAGTCTGAGACGTTACTTCCTCAGTGATCGCCGCCTGCCGACAACCAATCCTGATATAACCGGCGAAACCTGGTCCCATTACATGATGCCGATTCTGGATGAGGTACTGGTGAACTTCCCTGTCAAAAAAACCGAAAATCAAAAACTTGGACGACTGTACAGCGATGATGAAGTTGAGACGGCCAGAAAATGGATTCAAACACAGAAGACCTGGGAAATCCGACGATAATAACCTGAATTTAATGGAAAATTGAAAATCGAAAATGGAAAATTAGATTCGTAAGGTGGGCCGTGCCCACGCTGTTCGGTTATGCGATGTATTGAAAAAGGAGCACAAAAATGGTTTCGACATTAAAACACATCATGATTGCGGCCTTCTGCTGCTGCATCATAAACACCAACGTCGCCCGGTCACAATCAGGCAGCCATGATGTTGCATTGTTGCTGGCGGTATTCAAAACAAAACCATCCATGTCAGACCCTCTTCCTGCGTTTGAAATAAAACTCAAAGACCTGCCTCCTGAACAGAAATATGCGACCTATACAGCGCTCCAAGAGGATTATCGCCGTGCACTGCAAGAGCATGAAAAACGGCTGGAAAATGCCATCAATCGTCTGGCGGCGATGGGAGACCCGGTTGTCCAGACCCTGCTGACAGAGTACAAAAAAAAGAGCCATAAGGATTTGGACGGTGAAGGCCTGTCTCAATATCGCGTAAACATCATACGGGCGCTTGGAAAAATCAATACCCCGTGTTCTCAGGAAATCGTATTGCAGATCGCATTGGGGCAAATCGCCGAACTGGGTCCCTCACCGATTGCCGCGGAGGTCTATATTGATAATCTGCAAACCAAATCAGATGCCATTCCTCTGTTGGATAATAAATATCTGCAGTCCTGTGATCTGCGTCGGCTCAAAGGAGCTGCCCTGGATCAGGCAATATATGAAAAATGCCAGACCTTTCTATCTTCGCCGGATTATGGATTACGAACACGCGCTGCCCAAGTCGTGTGCTCCGATCCGCATGCCGACTGGGCCTGGGAAAAGGTCAACGCCCTTGTGCGTTCCCTGCAGACTGTGGCCGATATGCCGCATGCCGGCCGAAAATATCAATCGCAATGGCTGGGGACGACCGCGGATAATACCTATGCCGAATTAACGCGGGCGATGATGGGCATTGCAGGGTTGAATGCATCCCATATTAAGCCGCACATGCAGACCCTCGAAGGCGGACCGCGTTTTTGCCTGGAGATTCTGCTGGCCGGCTTGAAGGATGCATCGGGAAAGGAGGCCCTGAAAAATCACATCCAGGATATCCATTCAGGAACAGTCCTGAGATTAATGGCTTTGGACCAATTCGAAAAGATCATGACAGACGAAGACAAAACATTCTTAACCCAGTTAAGCCAGAATGACCCGCTGTTAATCTATGATCTGGGCGGCCCAAGGTACGAGATTGTCGATTCTGCTTTTCTGGTCTCACCGCACCTGACCTTCGAAGGAGAAGAGGATGAAAATGAAAAGGCATTCCAGGCCTTCACCGAAGAAGACATTTTGCGGCGGGGCGCCGCAGGCCGGCAATATTATATCGTGCGTGAAACCGCCCAAACCCTGCTGAAAAAACATTTTTCTGTGGGTAATCAAAATTGATTTCTCAATTCTCCATTCTAAATTTTCAACTCCTGTCCGCAGGACAAAGGATTCAATGGAAAATTGAAAATCGAAAATGCTTATATTGCGTTACGCAGAATCCCTTCCTCCATGTCCCGGATTCTGTATGGAAAACAAAAAATGGAATCACAACGCAATCCGAAGCATCAATACGATGCCTCGCTGCTGCGGTTGGTCACGCTGGCATACTGAGGACGCGATTCCTGAACGCAGTTCATCATATCCACGGCCTCGGGATACCTGCCGCTTTCCACGAGGGGATCCAGCAGCAGCTTGGCGTGCTGATAGTTGCCTTGTTCAATATATTGACGTGCGTAATCCAATTTTGCCTGTTCAATGGTCTTTTGCCACCGTTGTTCGGCGGACTGCTGATAAGCGGCCTTCATATCACAGCCTGTGAGGACCACAACTGCAAGGATCATCACGGCCACAAAGGTCGTTTTGACTGTCGAGAGTGTCATTGTATCTCTCCTTGTCTTGAGTGCCGATGAAGCCATGATGGTATCTGCAGAACGCCACCCCCTTTCGCTTTTGGCGAAACGAAGCAACTTGTCTGGTATCATCATGTTCATAGGCTAACACCTTTGTTACTGTTGGGCTGTCTTTCTGTAAGTAGTATCTCTACCCATATGACGCTTTACTATACTATACTAAATAAACTGACTCAAAGTTACAAAAGTTCGTAAAAAAGTCTGCAAATCCGGTGCTGCTGTATCTGTTTTCGACCATCAATCCCCGTTTTCTTTGCAAAAAAGGCCATAATGAATGATTTTTAAAGCGATTTAAAAGACAAAATAAACGGTTGTATCGATAGGATAGCCTCCTTTATAATATGCGCAAATTAAACAATAAATTATCGGACGAGCAAATGCGGTATATAATGCTTTTATTAAGGGGAAATGAAGATGAATCGAAGAGCGTTCCTGAAAAACACCGGGCTTGGATTGCTGGGATTGACCGTTTTAGGTAATTCCACACTATATGCAGATTCCGACCAGCGTCGTCCCCCCAACATCTTGTTTATCTTTTCCGATGACCACGCGCTGCAGGCCCTCGGCTGTTATCAAACCCGACTTCAGGACTTTATCCGTCGCCATCAAATTACGTCAACCATCGACCGAATTGCCGCAGAAGGTGCCGTCTTCGAAAATAGCTTCTGCTGCAATTCCATCTGCGGCCCCAGCCGTGCTGCTGTTTTGACCGGTAAACACAGCCATATCAATGGATTCATCGCCAATTCGAAGAAACCCTTTGACGGCAGCCAATGGACTTTCCCCAAAGCATTTCAGGCCGCCGGCTACCAAACCGCACTGTTCGGCAAATGGCATCTGATCAGCAATCCCACTGGATTTGATCGATGGGAAATACTGCCCGACCAGGGACAATATTACAATCCCGACTTCATCTCCCCCGCAGGCCGCAAGCAGCAACATGGTTATGTCACCGACATCATCACCGATAAAACGATTGACTGGCTGACACGCCGCGATACCACAAAGCCATTCATGGTCATGTGCCAGCACAAGGCCCCGCATCGTCCGTGGCTTCCGCCATTGCAGTATCTGGATATTCTCAAAGACCAGGCCATCCCCGAACCCGAAACCCTGTTCGATGATTATCAGAATCGAGCCACGCCCGCTGCTGAACAGGAAATGACCATCGATCAGCACATGATGCTCGACTCCGATCTGAAGGTATTGCCCGAGACCATCCGCAATCCCAACCAGATCCCCGGTGAGATTGCCCGCATGACCGCCCAGCAGCGAAAGGCCTGGGATGCCTATTATAATCCGCGAAACGAGGCCTTCCGCAAAGCTAAATTGGAAGGCAAAGAACTGGTGCGATGGAAATATCAGCAATACATGAAAGACTATCTGGGATGCATCAAGTCCATCGATGACAATGTCGGCCGGCTCCTGACCTGGCTGGATGAGTCCGGCCTGTCGGACAATACCATCGTCATCTACTGCGCCGACCAGGGCTTCTATCTCGGCGAGCACGGCTGGTATGACAAGCGATGGATGTATGAAGAGTCGCTTGCTATGCCGTTCATCATCCGCTGGCCTGGCATGGTCAAGGCCGGTACCCGATACAAGCCCATGATACAGAATATCGATTATGCACCCACGTTTCTGGAGATTGCGGGATTGACTATACCACAGGAAATACAGGGCCGATCCTTCGTATCAATACTGAAAGGGCAGATTCCAGATGATTGGCGCAAGAGTCTGTACTATCATTATTATGAATATCCCCAGCCCCATCGTGTGGCGCCGCATCGCGGAGTCCGCACCGAGCAGTACAAGCTGGTGCATTATTACCAAACCGATGAGTGGGAATTTTTCGACCTGGAAAAAGATCCGCAGGAAATGCGAAGCGTGTATGCTGATCCTGAATATAGTGGGAGAGTACTGGAACTTAAGCAGGAACTGGCCCGGCTGGAAAAGCAATACCAGGTGCCGCCGCTGGCCCAGAAACAGACTACATAGTATCGCCAATACAATACTTGGAATAATTGGTTAAAAGTCCTTGACATTTGTGGGCGATAGGAATATGATATTATTTGAAACAATTGTTTAAAATACACGTTTTTCGGTGAGAGGATTTTATATGGACCAACATGCTCCTGTGACTCAAGGTGACGCCGGTAAAGATTCCGTCCGCGACCGGCTTCTGGATGCGGCCGAGGTGCTGTTTTGTGAACGAGGATTTGACGGTGTCTCCGTCCGCGACCTGACCGGCCAGGCCAATTGCAATGTCGCGGCTGTGAATTATTACTTCGGCGGCAAAGACAAGTTGTATCAGGAGATGTTCAAACGACAGGTACAGGATATATGCTGTCGCCAAATTGCACGCATCAATGAGGCTATGGGCGTTCCCAATCCCACGCTCGAATCGGTCCTGCGGGAGATTATCTTTATGCCGCTGCTGGCTGCTTACGAAAAACAGCAGCGCGGCCGGATTATGCGGCTGATGGTGCGGGAGGTGTTGAATAAGACCGTGCATGGCGAGACAATCCTCGAGGCCTTTCATACCCAGATGATGACCCATGCGGTCCAGGCCCTTCGCACCCTCGTCCCCCAGCTTGATGATAAACAGGCTCGCCTGGCCGTCTTTTCTGTCGATTCGTTGAAAATTCACCCATTCCTGTTTATGGATGAGTTCTTCGCGGTCAATCCCGGCATTAACTTTGATGAGATGGTTAACCATATCGTCTTCTTCGCCGCCGCAGGCATCCGGGCCATGGCCGCCAGGTGATCAATACCCCCAAAATAAGGTTCAAGTTTTCAGTAGTATTGGGTTTGTTTTGTCGGTTCGTGCATTCACGCGAGCCGAGCTGGGTGGGATAAAAGCGGGGAGTGTCTGCTTGCAAAAGCCGGGGCGGGTGGCTATAATGCCCCTTTCTATAAACCTAAGTTATTCACATACGACCCGTTAGGACAAATTTATGACAGTCGAAGTCGCCCAACAAATGGAGATTCTCAAACGTNNTCGAGGTATTCCGAGAGGACGAGCTGGCTCAGCGCATCGTTGAGGCCCGCAAGGCCGGCCGGCCGCTGCGTGCTAAGCTCGGCATGGACCCGACGGCGCCGGATATTCATCTGGGCCACACCGTGGTATTGCGTAAGCTGAGACAATTTCAGGACTTAGGGCATAAGGCGGTGCTGATTATCGGCGATTATACCGCCCGTATCGGCGACCCGACGGGGCAGAATACGACCCGGCCCATGCTCAGTCCCGAACAGATTAAGAACAACGCCGAGACGTATTTTCAGCAGGCCGGCAAGATTCTGGACATGTCCCCGGATAAAGTCGAGGTGCGGTTCAACAGTGAATGGCTGGCCGATCTGAAACTGGCCGATATTATCAAGCTGACCGCGTCGATGACCGTGGCCCGGATGCTTGAACGCGATACGTTTGAAATCCGCTATAAAAAGGGCGACCCTATCGGTATTCATGAGTTTCTGTATCCGCTGATGCAGGGGTATGATTCGGTGGCGATTCAGAGCGATGTTGAGCTGGGCGGCACGGACCAGACGTTTAACAATTTAGTCGGCAGGGATTTGCAGCGCATCGCGGGGCAGTCTGCTCAGATTGTGATTACGATGCCGATTCTGGTGGGGCTGGACGGCGTCCAGAAGATGAGCAAATCCAAGGGCAACTACATCGGCGTGACCGACAGCCCTGCGGATATGTTCGGCAAGACGATGAGCATCCCCGATAATCTGATGGAAAATTACTTTACCCTGCTGACGGATGTGCCTGCGGATAAGATTAAGGAACTGACCGACCCGGGCAAGACTCATCCCAAACAGGCCAAGGTTATGCTGGGCAAGATGATTGTCGAGCAGTTTTATGATAAGCAGGCCGCCGAGGAAGCAGCGACGGGCTTTGAGAAGGTCTTTGCCCAGAACCAGTTGCCGGATGATATGCCCGAGGTAACGATTGGGGCCGAGCCGGTCATGGCGTCCAAGCTGCTGCTGCACTGCAAGCTGGTTGACAGCGGCGGCGAGGGCAAACGGATGATTCAGCAGGGCGGCGTCAAGGTCAATGAAGCCAAAGTCGCCGACCCCAGCGAATTGATTACGCCCGCCAATGGCATGATTGTCCAGGTTGGTAAACGAAAATTTGCAAAACTCGTAATAGGATAAAGGACGGCGGATATGAAATTGCCGGTGATAGAAAATACAAAACGATATGTTGGGCTGTATGTGGTGGATTTCGGCGGGCACAGCGCGGTGGGATTTACGGCGCTGGAAATAGCCGAATTGCTCGAAAGCGAAAAATTCGCCGATATCAAGGTCTTCCGGATTCACAATGCCCGCCCGGACGGCACGATGGAACTGGCGGGTGTGCCGAATGCGACGTTCGGGCTTGAGGCGGGGATGTTCTTTTATGCCGGCGATGAGGCGGCCGCGCGCGATGACTTCAAGCGTCTGACCGATATCGCGGTAACTTCTGCGGCACCGTCTCGTGCCAAGGTGCATCTGGCCCGGCTTTCGGATAATGAATTCGTCACGGCGCTGATTTACCCCGCCGAATACGATGAGCAGTTCAGCCGGTGGCTGCTGGAAAATAACTACATGACCGACGGCGCTGCTGATGGCGGTACTGCGGCTGTGCAGCGGTATTATGATGCCCCCAAAGACATCCTCGACCAGCGGCAGCTTTTTGCCGCCGACTCCTTCGAGCAGCTTTACGGTGAAGAACTCCTGGCCGCCACCCGCCGCGCCATGGTGCGGTAAACCTGCAGGTTTGGCAATGCCGCGAGCAAAAGAAGCAAGCTGCAGGTGCCTTCCTACTTAGCCGCGACGAAAGGGGAAATGGCTGGCAGGAATCAAGATGAATATATAGAACTGACCCAAAGGGAGGCATGGTATGTTTAAAAAACGAAGGCGGCTTGGGGTTGTTTTGATTGTGATTGCAGGGATTGTTGCTTATTTCCCATTAAAAAAAGCCATACAGGCTAATGCAAGCCGAAACGAATTAGCTCAAAAAAAGGAAACCTTTTCCGGCAATTCAGACGACCTGAAACATACGGCCGTTTTGCCTGCCTTTGACTCGCCACTCCAGCCGGACAAAAATAACATCTGGTGCAGCAGCTTCCAACTGGCGTGGAATGAAATGAAGGACACCGTCATCAAAGAACCTCTTCAGGTCGTGGGGGCTGAGGCCTTATGTGTCCAGCTCAATTCGGGCAGGCAAACCAAAAATGACTTGCTGCCGGAATCCTATTATGCCATCGCGGGCAATGTATCCGATGGAATTATTCAGACCATTCAGACAGATATGGCCAGTCGTTTTCCCACGGTACCGATTCTGCAGTTTAATCCTGACGATCAATATATTGCATACGCATACCTTGAAACCTATATTCAATTCACTAAAGCGTTTCTTGAAGTCGCTGAACCGTTACTATTTCATGGTGCTTCAGGAAAAACGACACCTGTAAAATCGTTTGGAATACAGGATGGCTTTTTGAAAGAACATGAGCCGCTCTGCAAACAAGTCGATGTGTTGTACTGCAAGCTGGATGATCAATACAAGGCTGCCGAATATGCACTGGATTTGTGTCGGGATACTCAGCCGTATCAGATTGTGGTTGCTGTCACGGAAAAGAAAGACACTCTCGGATCCACCTACAATCAACTCCAGGACAAAATTGAAGACTTTCCCACCCATAAAGACTATGAGTGGCTCGCTCGATTTCAAGATAATGATATTCTGAGAGTGCCGGAAATGTTCTGGACTCTCACGCATCGGTTCAAAGAACTTGAAGGTGCCCCTCTGACCAACGCCAACGCTGCTGGAATGCCGATATCTGCCGCCATCCAGCAGATATGCTTTCGGCTGGATCGGGCAGGTGTAACACTCAAGTCCAGTTCTCTAATGTGTGTTTCAGCAATGCCGCGTGATTTTATTTTCGATAAGCCCTTTTTGCTTTACCTGAAAAAGCGGGATGCTTCGCAGCCTTTTTTTGTGATGTGGGTCGATAACGCCGAACTGCTGACCCCATTTTGAGCGTATCGGGAGTTGGTTATGACACGAAAATCCGGACAATCTCCAAAAGCACGACGCCTGGGCTGGCTTGCTGGCCTTTTCTCAGGCTGGAGCGCCAGGATAATCAAGCCAACCCAACAGGACGTCGCAAATCTTGATTTCCCGACCTCCTCGCAGAAGATGGGGGTGACGTTTTCTGAGAAAGTCCGGGAGGTGTTTCGCTTTCGATGGATTCGAAAGCGATAGCTGCAAGCTTATGTCTTATAATAAGTTATAAAAATATTCTGAAAATATTAATTAAAATATCGCACTTGGCCGAAGTACCAAGTGCAAGAGTTTTCTCCCCTCCGGAAAACATCAGGAAAACCAAAGTTTCCTGATGTTTTCTTTTTGCGCCCGGACGGGATTATTTTTTTGTTTGCTGAACAAGAATCATTCTTATATAGTAACCTTTAGAGGTAATATTCTCTAAATTAAAGTGCTATGATGTCCAAAACCAGCAAAGAACTCCTTGAGCAGTTTCGCTCGCAATGTAAGGCTCGCGGCCTGAGCATTACGCCTCAGCGGACCGCAATTTACGAGGCCCTGATCGGCTCACAGGACCATCCGCGCACGGAAGACATTTATAACCGCGTCAAGACGGCTTTTCCGGATATGTCCATCGATACGGTCTATCGGACGCTGTGCCTGTTTGCGGAGATTGGGTTTGTGCACCTGGTAGAAGGTTATGGGGAGGCTAAACGCTACGATCCGGATACAGAATGTCATCATCATTTCCGATGTATGCGTTGCGGACGGATACTGGATTTCAGGGAGCCGCGGTTTGATGCTCTCGATGTGCCGGAGCGTTTCAAACAAAATTGTGCTGTTTCAAATATTAAGGTTGTTCTGGAGGGTGTCTGCGACCATTGCCTGCAGAAGACCGTGGAATCGTGATGTAAAGGTGGGGCACCCATGGAAAACACACTGGATTGATTGCCGGAATCCACTATAATATCCGTACCAGAGAATTATGCCGAATATTGTGCTCTGGATTAAAAATGATAATCACGAAACTGAATCATGGAGGTTCAAGATGAGTCCAAGTTCAAGGGAACAAGCCAAAAAGAAAGTCATCGAGGTTTTAAACAAGGCCCGCGCGATGGAACTTCAGGCCATTCATCAGTATATGAATCAGCATTATAATCTGGACAACATGGATTACGGCGAGCTGGCGGCCAAGATGAAACTGATTGCCATTGACGAGATGCGTCATGCCGAGATGTTTGCCGAACGCATCAAGGAACTGGGCGGCGAGCCGTGCACCGACCGCGACGGCGAACTGGTCAAGGGCCAGGACGTGCGGGCCATCTTCCCCTACGACGCCGGGCTCGAGGACGACACCATCGACTTCTACAACCAGTTCCTGCTGGTGTGTCGCGAAAACGGCGACAGCATCAGCATGAAGCTGTTCGAGACCATCATCGAAGAGGAACAGACCCACTTCAACTACTTCGACAACGTGGGCGAGCACCTGAGAACCCTGGGCGACACCTTCCTGTCGAAGATCGCGGGCACCTCCGCCTCCACCGGTCCTTCCACCAAGGGCTTCCTGATCAGCGGCGGCAACTGAGCCCTTGGCTCCCTGCCTTTCCTTTCGATGCGCGGGCATGTCCCGCGCATCTTTTTTTTCCAGCTTGCTTTGACGTCCCGGTCGCGATATTCTGATCCAATGTATTGAATCTGTTCACCGAAGTGACTGCACACGCACGGGAGGCCCATGCCCCTTCAAGCCGAGTCCACGGCTTCGCCCCATACGTCCCGCAGCAGAATTCTGGCGGACTCGCTGCACAACGAGGTTTCGGCCTGGGTGGTGCTCGCCATCTCTTTGGCCATCACGGTGCTCAGCTGGTACATTTCCGCCAGATCGGTGGAAAATCATCTTCGCGACAGGTTCGATTTCGAAGTCGAGAAAGCCGGGATGGCCATCACCAAGCGCATGCAGGAATATGAGCAGGTCCTGCGCAGCGGGATCGGGCTCTTCCTGGCGTCGGATGAAGTGAGCCGCGAGGATTGGCGCCTGTTCGTCGAGAATCTGCAGATCGACACCTACTGGCCCGGCATCCAGGGCATCGGCTTCAGCAGGATGGTCGCCCCGGATGAACTGGAGGCTCACGAGCGCGGGGTGCGGGCCGAAGGTTTTGCGGACTATGCTGTCCGTCCTCGGGGGGCGCGCGAGCAGTACAGCGCCATCGTTTTTCTTGAGCCGTTTTCCGGCCGGAACCTGAGAGCGTTCGGTTACGACATGTTTTCCGAGGACGTACGCCGGGCCGCCATGTGCCAGGCCCGCGACAGCGGGATGCCGGCCGTTTCGGGCAAGGTCACCCTCGTGCAGGAGACGAACCAGGATGTGCAGCTCGGATTCCTCATGTATCTGCCGCTCTACAGCCCCGGAGTCCCGGTCGAGACCGTGGAACAGCGCAGGGCCGCCCTGCAGGGCTTCGTGTACAGCCCGTTCCGCATCCGCGATCTGCTGAACGGGATTCTCGGCCACGGACTGCCGAATCTGCATTTCCGCGTGTACGACGGGGACGGGGCCGACAACGATTCTCTGCTGTATGACTCCCAGCCTGAGCGGATTTTCGGGCAGGACTGCAGTCTTGTGACCGAACGGGCCATGGCGTTGCCGGGGCGGACATGGACGGTCCGTTTCGCGGCTCTGCCCGAGTTCGTGGACGGGATGCCGGCGGACCAGCCCATGCTGATCGCCGTCGGCGGAGTGACGGTCGATCTGCTGCTCTTCGCGGTGATCTGGTCCCTCTCGATGCAGCGCAGACGCACGGAAC
>DLFY01000249.1 GCA_002482415.1 Phycisphaerales bacterium UBA7708 | reverse complement strand
TGACGTGCCAGTCGGGTTCCGGGCAGATAGGATTTATTATCCGAGAAGACGCTGTTGATGCTGTTGGTGATCGTTGCCACTTCCACGATGGGCTGCGGCGCGAATCGCAGCAGCAGAATAATCAAAAGGCTGGCGGCAATGGAAGCGGCAAAGGTGAGCAGGGAGGATTTGCTGAAAGAAAGCGGAATTCTTNNNCCGCTCAACATGCTGGATGATTTCCTCGGGCTGCTTTGCCGCTGGAATTTCAATGGCGGTTGCCGTTTGTTCTTCAGCGGACAGGGCATCCCACAATTCCTGAGTATAGGGTGTTTTGGACAAATCACTCTGGAGCGCCAGGATGCTTTCAGTTTCCTGCAGCGTGGCGTGCATCGCCAGCAGGCGATAATAGTGTTCCCGAGCCAGCGGGTCATTCTGCAGTAAATGCTGTAAATGGTCAAACTGGTCCGGCTGGATGTCCCCCTCCATGCAAAGGGCCAGCAGCGTCGCAACCTCATTCAGTAATTTATTCTGGTTGGGATTCATAGGCCGGAGTCCTTTTGCAGGTTGAGGCGTACACAATGCAGCAAAGACAGTTGAATCCGCGTCATCATTTTATAAACCGCCTGCATCGAGACATTGAATTGCCGGCCAATCTCTCGATATGTCATATCCTGTTCGTACCGTAACAACAGGTACCGCTTGTGCTTGGGATCCAGCTTTTCAACACATCCCTTCAAGACCCGGCTTTCATCCTGGAAAAATTCAGGATTTTTTGAGGCCTCCTGTTCCAGCAGATGGCCAATGGAATCATCAAAAATCATCTTGGAATTTCTGTTCTTATATTTAAAAGACTTGATTTTATTGCGTGCAATCGCAATGCCCCAGGCCAGAAAACTGGTACCTTCCCGATATTCGGAAAACTTGTCCAGCATCACGACAATCGTATCCTGTAAAATGTCTTCTGCGTCATTGCGATTGGGAATCTGGCAGAGAATATAGGTATGAATCTGCGTCTGACATCGTCTCAGAAGGCTGAGAAAACTCTTTGAGTCAGAAACAGATATAAGTTTATCTTTATTATCCATATATCAATCTGCCGTATTTTTGATTCCTTTCTATATAATTCACTTCTTCTCCAATTTGACAACCCTATTTTTTGAAAAAGCAAATAAAAAATCGCCTTTAGTATGTATGAAAATATATACATATTAAAAGACAGATAAAAACTGCAAATAATTTGGGTATCGGTCATTAAGCAGCCTTCATCGAGACAGATATATCAAAGGAATTGATGGATGCTTCCTATGTGTCTGACACGGTTGTATCAAAATCTATGGGCAATTCCTGCCGCCAAATTATGCTTTCATTTATGGTGAAGCTGATTATACTAACGGACATATCAGCAAACCCTGTATCACAGCAGTAAATGATGTGTATTTACCTGCTGCGTTACCCAATGAATCCTATTCAAAGAGAAAGTGTACGCCTATGATGGCAAGAACTGATGTATTGTTACGAATAGTATTGCAGTCTTCATTATTAATACTCGTTACGCTGGCCGCCTCATGCCATCGTGATGCATTGACGAGCAAAGGCGACGAAGCTCCCTTGTCCAGCTATATCCGTCCATTGATTGGAACCCATGGCGAGGGAAATGTGTACCCTGGGCCGTCGGCTCCGTTTGGCATGGTTCAGCTCAGCCCGGATACCGACAAGGTTCTGTGGGCGACGGCATCGGGCTATGAATATTCCGACCCTACAATCCTCGGTTTCAGCCTGACGCATCTGTCCGGCACGGGCATCCCCGATTTAGGCGATTTCCTGTTTATCCCGCAGGTGGGCAAGCCTGAACTGGTCTGTGGCGACAAAGAACACCCCGAACAGGGTTATCAATCTCCATTTTCGCACGATGACGAGTATGCTTCGGCCGGGTACTATCGAGTGAAACTCCAGAAATCCGGCGTGACCACGGAATTGACCGCCAGCGACCGTGCGGGCATCCTTCGCTTTACATTCCCGGCCAGCGACGAGGCCTCGATTATGACAGACCTGTCTCATGTGCTCAGCGGCGGACGCTGGAAGATCGCTCAGTCGCACGTGCGTATTGAAGATAATGCCACGGTCACCGGTTTTCATATTGTCAACGGCTGGGCCAAGGAACGGCACCTGTATTATGCCGCTCGCTATTCTCGTCCTTTCGACGAAGCCCTGATTTACAGCAACGGCAAGCCGGTCATTTATGACAGCCATGCCAATTACCGGTTCCGCAGCCGCCGGGAAGCGGCCGGAACAGACCTGCGTTTTCTGGCCAAATACAAAACCAAAGCCAGTGAAGTCATCCAGGTCAAGG
The DNA here is from genome assembly GCA_002482415.1 of Phycisphaerales bacterium UBA7708. Classification (GTDB taxonomy): domain Bacteria; phylum Planctomycetota; class Phycisphaerae; order Sedimentisphaerales; family Anaerohalosphaeraceae; genus Anaeroglomus. The sequence goes on along the minus strand of DLFY01000249.1, from coordinate 1,075 downwards.
TTGCGGTTTCCAATGTCAGTGCCGCCAATGCCCTGCAGAATCTCGATACGGGAATCCCCGGCTGGGATTTTGAAAAAGTCGTCAGCGACACCTGCAAAAAATGGGATAAGGAACTGGCCCGGATTCGTATCGAAGGCACCCAGCAGGAAAAAGAGACCTTCTACACGGCTCTGTACCATGCCTTCCTGACACCCAATATACAGCAGGATGTCAACGGCCAATACCGCGGTTTTGACCACAATATCCATACAACCGACGGCTTTGACAAATATACCGTATTCTCCCTGTGGGATACGTATCGCGCCACACATCCGCTGTTTGCCCTGATTCAGGCCCAGCGGAATTCGGATATGATCAACTCCATGCTGGCCCACTACGACCAGAGTGTCGACCATCTGCTGCCGGTCTGGGAACTGCAGAGCAATGAAACATGGTGTATGATTGGCTACCATGCCGTCCCCGTCATTGCCGATGCGTACCTCAAGGGCAACAAGGGCTTTGATCCCCAGCGTGCCTACAATGCCATCAAGACGACGGCCATGAATCCGGATTATGATGCGGTGGCCGATTTCGCACGGCTTGGCTGGGTGCCGTTTGACAAGGAAAACGAAGCCGTCTCCAAAACGCTCGAATATGCTTATGATGACTATACCATAGCCCAGATGGCCAAAGCCCTTGGCAAGACGGATGATTATAATTATTTTATGAAGCGGGCCGGCTTCTATAAGAATATTTATGACCGCGAAACCGGCTTTATGCGAGGCCGTGATTCACAGGGCAACTGGCGGACGCCGTTTGATCCGCAGGGCTTTGTTCAGGGCGGCGACTTCACCGAAGGAACAAGCTGGCAGTATAGCTGGTACGTGCCGCACGATGTGCCGGGTCTGATTCAGTTGATGGGCGGCAAAGAAGCCTTCCTCAACCGGCTGGATCAGCTTTTCGTGCTCAGTTCACCCGAAAATGGCGATAAAGAAGTCGATGATATCTTTGGCCGCATTGGGGAATACTGGCACGGAAACGAACCCAGTCATCATATCATCTACCTCTATTGTTACGCAGGGCAGCCCTGGAAAGC
>DLFY01000309.1:45438-49698 GCA_002482415.1 Phycisphaerales bacterium UBA7708 | reverse complement strand
AATAAAAATGCGAAAGTTTACTATTACTTATCACTTTTTTAATTATGTGTGGTCTTTCGTCTGGTAAAGAATATTCGAAAATTACGGGATGGTTAAAGATATTTAGTGTTCTTGGAGTCGGATTTTTCTCTATGAACCTATATCTTTTACACAACGATTATTATAGGACAAGAAGAGGATTGGAAAGTACTACCCAGAATTGTATTAGTGAAGTTGGAAGAGCAATCCTTTCTTATGTTGATAAGTATGGAAAATATCCTGATAAAGAGAATTGGTATGATGTTATAGTTAATGACAATGAATCAGTTAAGAAATATTTTTATTATTTAGGAGGTCTGGAAAAAAAGCAACTTAACATAGCATTGAATGAGAATCTCAGTAATTTAACTCCAACTGAATTATCCAAGAATACAATTCTATTAATTGAAGCAACTGGACCTTGGAATTTTACTGGAAGCAAAGAACTTCTCGATACGGAAAGACAAAAAGACGAGTACTATCCCGATAGGGATAAGTTTATTTTTATTTATTTTGTTGATTCTATACTGGCAAAATACCGAATTTGTGACGGAGCTATTGCTTTATACAACCCAGATGAAAAGAGTTTTTCAAAATGGCAGACAAAAGGTGAAACCAATTACAGCCCATTAAAATGGTAGATATCCGGATACCCGCGAAACCCGGGACAGTTAACAAATAAAAGGAGAATTAATGGGTGCCTGACTCTGATATTCTGGTTGGACAAAATATTTGCAGAGATTGGATTCGCCTGCGGCGAGTCGGAATGATCCCAAACACGGGGGTTTGGGCTACGATATGGAGGCATTCGATCCCGTTCGGGGCCGGGGCGGGTGTGAGCGAAAAGGGCGACCGGCAGGTCGCGCCCTGCGGGGCTATTCGGATTTGATCTATCCATTTCACATTTTCCTGCCCGGTTTTTTCAAAACAAAACAGCCTGGTCCAGACGGGCCAGGCTGTATTTTTTACTCAATCGCACTAATCGGCATTCGGGATTATTGGTCTTTGAGCCAGACCGTGGAACCTCCTGCGCGACCCCGGCGCCGCTGCGGGTCGGGGGCACCCGTATTGCCGCCACCCACGGCATCCGGGCCGCCGAATTCGCCGCGATTGGAGCCGGCCTGTTCATCACGGTTCTGACGGGCATAGTATGGTATTGCCAGCAGCGGAGAATCGTCGGCAAAGGTACCCTTAATGACATTGACTCCGTTGAGCAAATCCGGCTGCCACTGGAGTGTTAATTCCGCCCTGGGATCCAGCACTTTGGTCATATCCTGATCCACTCGTTCGGCACAATAAATCAGCGGCCCCACCCGCAGGGCAACCCGGCCTCGCGTGGCGGCGATTTTGTCGATGCCTTTGATACGCTGGATTTTGATCGGCAGGACCAGTTCGATCTTGTCGCCGGCTTTCCAGGTTCTGTCGATAGCCGCATAGCCTTTGGCAACAGCCGGGGTTACGGGTGTGCCGTTGACCTTGACGGACACAATGCCATCCGCATCAGGGGTGCTGGAATACAACTCGCTGACGCTGAGGTTCGGGACGCGAATTTTGACAGCGAATTTGGATTCCCTGGCGGGATTGACCGTAATCGCCACATCGCCGCTCCAGGGATAATCGGTCTTCTGAACCATCGTGACTTCGGTTCCTGCAACATCGCCGACTTTCATCGTGCTTCCGATGAACAGATTCACATAGATGCCGTCTTTGTCCTTGACATACGTCCAGGTCGGAAGCATCAGCAGGACGCGGGGGATATTGCCAACGCAGCACGGACAGACATGCCAGGGATAGCGCATGCCGCGGGTTTCAAGCGGATTTTGATAATAGAAGTTTTTGCCTTCCAGATCAATCGAACCCAACAGAGCATTGTAGAGGGTTTCTTCGTACAGGTCGGCATATCGGGCATCATGATAGGCCAGGTTCAGTTTGTGCTGGAAGAAAATCTCGCCGCAACTGGAACAGGACTCGCAATAGGCGTTGTGCGGCAGGGAATAATTGGGGCCGTAGCCTTCGGAGGTTTCCCCGCTGCCGACACCGCCGGTGACATAATACTTTTTATTGACGATATTGTCCCACAGGGACATGACGGCGCTCTGATAATCCTTGTCGCCGGTTTCCACGGCTACATCAGACATGGCGGCATACGAATAGGTGGCACGCACGGCATGGCCCACCGCTTCGTACTGCTGAACGACCGGCAGGTGGCTCTGGTCATATTCGCTGCCGTCTTTGCGGCAATCGAGCAGGAATTTGGCGAGTTGGATGTATTTATCCCCGGCCCCTTTGCCTTCCATATCATTGACGAATCGGCCGAAGCGGACCAGGGCAATTTCCATTTCCTGGTGGCCGTCGTACCATTCTTTTTTGGGGGCCGGACCGAGATTATCGCACCAGCAGTCCGCCAGTTTTTTGGCGGCTTTATACAGCCGGTCGTCGGCCTTCTCGGTCAGCATGTAATGGGCAATGGCACATTCCAGAAAATACCCTGCGACATAGCCTTCGTGATCGCCGCGATGTTCGGGCGACCAGCGTTTGCGGTCGCTCAGTGTAAATGCGGTCTGAAGATAACCATCCGGCTCCTGTGCGGCCAGAATCTTGGGAATCCAGTCTTCGAGGGTCTGCTTAATTGCCTTCTGAGCTTCGATGATTTCCTTGTCTCCCTGCGGGTCCACCATCAGGGCGACGCAGATGGATTCAATGGTGTTATAGACCCAGGCGTTGGAAAAGACATAGCCGCGGTGAGGCCCGGCGGGTTTACCGGCCAGCTTGTTGGCGGCGTCGATAAAATTATTGATGCCGCCTTCTTTGACCTCGGGGTCGGATATTTTAGCGATGCAATGGGGAATCCAATTCACGATGAGTGCCTTGGCCCGGCTGTTCCACAGCGAACTATCCAGCGTATAAGCCCCGGTATCGATCAGGCTCAGATGCGTCGCCGGGGGAGCGGCAACCACTTTTGTGATTAGCGAAGCAGATGCAGACAAGGTGCCTTTGGTCGCTGTCAACTGGAGGACATAGTCGCCGACTTCTGAAAAGACCGCCGTGGTTTCTGTCCGGGCGGCGTCTTCAAAGGTCACGCTGCCGGGGCCGGATTTTTTGGACCATGCGACTTTCACATCTCCGGCTTTGCCTTGCAGGGTCTTGACATGACCGGACAGCCAGGTCTTGCCTCCCAGGACTACGACACGGTCAACGCCGGCCTGGACGGATGGCGGGAAATCCGGAGATTTTCCGGAATCATAGACCTTCCATTCCAGAATGCCGGTCGAAAACGTGCCATCTGAATCCATTTCGAGTCTGAGTTTGGAGGTGGTGATTTCGTCAAATGTGGTGGTATTGTACCGGTTTTCTTCGACACCCAGGCCTGAGGGATTGGGTACGGGAACAAAGGCCTTTCCATCCCAATACAACAAACGGCAGGCTTTGGGGACACGAATACCCTGCCGGTCCGCCCACCAGTACACATCGATTTTGTTGACGCTGACAGGCTGGCTCCAGTCATATTGGACCCACTGTGTCCCGGTGCGGTTCCAGTTGCCATAGGACCCGCGCCGGTTATCGAGGGAGCGTCTTGGGTCATAGCCGTCATTCAGAGCGTCCAGTGAGGTATCTCCCGAAACATAGGAACTGGATGGCACAGCTACCGCTGCTAAATTCGGTGCTGCAGGGGATTGTGAGGCTGGATCGGACTCTGCACACACTATACAACTGACCAAAAGCATGCCTATAACAAGAAATGCTCTGCTGCCGGGGAATTGACTGTGTCTCATTGAGTTCTCCTTAAAATATTATCTGCCATATACAGTGATACCATATCCGGATAATCCAATATTAGACTATGCTATACTATACTATATCACATCTAAGGTCAAGAGATGATTTCAGCGTATGGAAAGTTTCAATAATTCCAGAGAATTCAATTACACCATGCTTTTATCCGCATTGCGTTCTTTTTGCATATCAAGACATATTAGACATACTTTTGCTTTAGATGATTGCAAAGGTACTTTCTATTTTAACGCAGATTGAATTGTCCAGGTGACTTTGCCTGCCAGAGGGTCGGCGGCCAGACGGAGCTGCTGGTTGTCTGAGGTCAATTCCAGTCGGTGCAGCTTCTGTTCGGAGGGCAGGTAGACCAGGCCCTGGGCGGTTTTGCTGTCTGCGGTATAGGTAACCAGTTCCAGAGCCGACCAGTCCATAAAGGCTGTTGATTGGGCCAGTTTGATGTGCGGGATGGCC
>DLFY01000309.1:45264-45432 GCA_002482415.1 Phycisphaerales bacterium UBA7708 | reverse complement strand
CCGTCCCGAATCAGAATCACGGCGGGAATCGGGCCGGCTTCGATATGGTTCCAGCCTGCGGGGAAGACTTTGCCGGTCTGGTAGTCGATCCATTTGCCCGGGGGCAGATAGACATCGCGGGCGATGCCGTTTTCCAGAAGCGGCGCGACCAGCATATCCGAGCCGAAC
>DLFY01000309.1:4334-45231 GCA_002482415.1 Phycisphaerales bacterium UBA7708 | reverse complement strand
AACAGGTACTGGTCATCGATCAGCCATGAGCCGGGGTCGTCGGGGTATTCGACGAACAAGGCCCTGACCATGGGCAGGCCACGTTCACTGCTGTCTTTGGCCTGGGCATAGATATAGGGCATGAGGCGATACCGCATCTGGTCGGCTTTGCGGAAGGTATTGAGGAAATCTTCACTGTATTCCCACGGCTCCTTGGGGGGGGCGCCGTGGCTGCGTGCATGGGAACAAAGCATACCGAAGGCCATCCAGCGGCGATAGATGTCTTCCGGGGAGGCCTTGACAAATCCGCCCATGTCGTGGGACCAGAATGAAAAGCCGCACAAGCCCAGCGACAATCCGGCACGAAGCGTGGAGGCCATTGCAGAATTGGTATTGGCGGCATCCCCGCCCCAGTGCAGGGGATATCGCTGGCTTCCGGCCCAGGCGCTTCGGGCCCAGATGATGGTGTCGCCGGTGACTTTCTGGGTGATTTCGGCGACGGCTTTGTTGTAGCGCAGCGGGTACAAATTATGCTCATAGAAACCGGTCCTGCCGGATGCATAGAGTCCGTTGGCGGGGGCGGCTTCGCCGAAATCCACTTTGATGACGCTAACGCCCTGCTTGAGCAGGCCGGCGATTTTGTCCTGATACCACTGGACGGTTGCGGGATTGGAGAAATCCAGAACCGCATCTTCATAGGGCAGGTTGCCTTTGCGGTCGCGGACGAACAGGCCTTTTTCGATGATTTCGGGGAACAGGGAGTTTTTGGGGACGAAATAGGGTAACTGCCACAGGCAGACACGCAAACCCTGGTCTTTGAGGTCGGTAATCATTTTGGCCGGATTTTCAAAACGGGACGGAGAGAACTGATAATCGCAGCGCCAATCGGTCTCGAACCAGCCGGTGTCGAAATGAATCACGTCGCTGGGAATCTGGTTCTGGCGGAGTTTCTGGGCGACGGTGCGGCCGTCTTTTTCGGAAAAATAGGTAATGCGGCTCATCCAGAAGCCAAACGACCACAACGGCGGCATGGCGGCTCGGCCGGTAAGGGTGGTGTATTCACTGAGAATGTCTTTGGGATCGCCCAGGAAGAAAAACAGGTCCAGTTGGTCGTCGCCGATCATCATGGTATTGACACTATTGTAGTATTTGCCGAAATCACAGGTGATGGGGGTTGAGGTATGCATGAAGACGCCGTAACCTCGGCTGCTCATGTAAAACGGGATAGGCTTATACATGGTTTCGTTCTGGACGCCGTTGGAATCGTCGGTATAGAGAACGACCCGCTGGCCGCGTTTGTTGAACTCGGTGAAGGATTCGCCGCAGCCGAATATTTTTTCGTTGGGAGACAGGCGGAAGACGGCAGCAAAGCTGGTGGAATAGTCGGCGGCCCTGCGTACAAATGAAAACGGAAGCAGTGGGGTAAAGGTTTCACTGCCATCCTGCATGTGCATCGAATGAGTCAGGAGGCGGCCCCGGGCATCGCGCACTTCGATATGAAACGGAGACGGCGTGAGGGTGACGGACCCGAAGCTGCTGGTGTAGCGGTGCGACTCGCCGAGTTTTTCGTATTTCCATCCGGTGCGGTCCTGCTGGGCAGTGCCGTTGACCAGCATCAGGGACGGCTCATCGGATTTGACCTGGAAGCGGGAGACGGCCCGGATGCGGAAGGTGCGAGGCGAGATGAATTCAAGGGCAAAGGGCAGTTCGGGTGATGCAGCATATTCGATGGAGGGGAATTCGTTGGCCTGCACGGGACTCAGGGCGCCCAGCATGTTGTCGAAGGCCTGCCGGGTGGTGTATTCATGACGCAGGTAGCGGATTTTGCCCCGGCCTGCGGCGGGATCGAAATCAATGAGCTTGTCGGCACAGTAATAGGTGTTGGCAAAGCTGCGGAAGTCGCTGCTGATATCGATCATTTCATTCAGGAGACGGTTGTTTTCATCGGGGGCATAGACGGGCATCTGGGCACGGGAGGTTACAGAGATAAACAGACTCAGCAATAGTGAGATGAAACACGCTATGCGACTTTGTTTTTTTGTCATGGCAGTCTCCTTTTATATATACCTAACGGGTATTGTTATTCCGCGGCGGCCGCAGGCCGCTTTTATGCCGCGCGTATTCACTGGGTCAATTTGCCCTACATAGCCGCGGTGATAAAGCTGTTGCCGGACGCTGGCGGCTGAAAGCTCTGCAGCCGCGCCGAAACGGAAATTTTCAAGGACGATCCATATATTATTAAGAATCACGATTGGGATATATTAAAATCATGGTATAACGTAATAAGCAACTTCAAAATCGTGCGTTAAATGGGGTTCGAACTCCAGGTGGCCGTTTCAGTCGAGATAAGGGAATTGAATCAATCGCGGAGGGAATTCAAATGCGAAGCTTGGCACAGGGCTGCGCCCGGCGTTATTCGGGTTTAATCCTGAAAGGTCGGGAAATAAAAATCGATGGACATGAGTCGGTAGTGGAGTGCGTTGAATAAAACAGCGAGTGTGCAGTCCCCCCTGATTCAACCAAGTTCGTTCCGCTTTTGGTCGACCCTGGACATCAAAGTCACCTTTGCTCCAATCGGCACCCCAGAACACATAATCAGACCGCATTAATATGGTTATACAAAGTCATACAGGTCCTCAAGGCCACCTGCTTGAAGATAGTGTATATATCTTATCCTGCTTCGGGTCATCATTTTAAGGGTTCCTGGGAGCTATTTTGGCAGGCTGCATTTTCAAACAGCAACGGATTTAACATATTTAACAAGTATTCTTTTGCCGCGAGGATGGCCACAGAATGCATTGAAACAGACCTTAGCCTCGCATCGAGCGTACAATTTCATTCAGGATCAATATATATTCTTTTGTTTTTGATGCTTTTAGTGGTATGATAGTACTGTAAATTCGAATCATTCATCTTTTTACATTCGACTGGCGATGTGTCCCGTTGGCAAGATGACAGATCCGCAGAACGTATCATTAAGCTTGGTAATATATTCTCAGCCTGAACACCTTTTTTGAAAAACATCAGATGCCGCATTTGGGCCAGAATGTGTTCTTTGTCAATTGTATCTTGGATCTTTTCTACTGATAGGGTATTTTATGAATATTTTGCTTGTGAATCCGGAAGTACCAACCACGTTCTGGAGTTTGAAGAACGCGCTGAAATTTGTTTCCAAAAAAGCGTTATTGCCTCCGTTGGGACTGCTGACCGTCGCGGCCATGCTACCTCAGCATTACAGGAAGAAACTGATTGATATGAACACCGCCCCTCTGCGCGATCGGCATATCCGATGGGCTGATTATGTCTTTATTTCCGGGATGCTGATTCAGAAAAAATCCGCTGACCAGGTCATCCAGCGATGCAACGCACTGGGAGTCAAGGTCGTCGCGGGCGGGCCGTTATTTATTTCGTTTCCGGAGTTCTACCCGACGGTTGACCATCTTGTGCTCAAGGAAGCCGAACTGACATTGCCGGCATTTCTCAGAGACCTGGAAATGGGCTGCCCCAGACCTTTTTATTCGACGCATGACAAGGCCGATCTGCGGGAAACCCCGGTTCCCCTGTGGAGCCTGATTCAACCACGCCATTATGCATCGATGGGAATTCAGTACTCGCGGGGCTGTCCGTTTAACTGTGATTTCTGCGACGTCACCACGCTGTTTGGACACGCCATACGCACCAAAACCACCGAGCAGATTTTGACGGAATTGGATAGTATTTATGCCCTCGGGTGGCGGAAAGAGGTGTTTTTTGTGGATGACAACTTCATCGGTAAAAAGGAAAAACTGAAAAACGAGCTGCTTCCGGCCATGATTCGATGGATGGAGGCTAAACGCCGGCCGTTCAAATTTCTGACGCAGGCCTCGATCGACCTGGCTGACGATGACGCATTGATGGCCCAGATGGTTCAGGCGGGCTTTGACTGTGTATTTATTGGTATTGAATCTCCCGACAAGGAAAGCCTGGCCGAATGCAACAAAGTCCAGAATGAAAAACGGGACCTGCTGGCCTGCATTCGGAAAATTCAACAGGCCGGTATACAGGTCCAGGGCGGCTTTATCCTTGGATTTGACAACGATGAGCCGACGGTTTTCGACCGGGTCATTCAATTTATCCAGAACAGCGGTGTCGTCACGGCCATGGTGGGATTATTAAACGCCCCCCGAGGCACCAAATTGTATCAGCGTATGCTGCGGGAAAACAGACTGTCAACTCCGCCAACCGGCGACAATATGGATTGCACGATGAATTTTGTTCCCAAAATGGATATGCAGGAACTCCTGAAGGGGTACCAGAAAGTCATCGACACTATTTATTCGCAAAAATATTATTGCCAGCGGATTAAGACTTTTTTGAAGAATTATCAATTCTCCGCACGTGAGAAATATAGATTGTGTTACCGTGACCTGGAGGCTTTTCTGAAATCGATTTGGCATATCGGCATTCTGGATCAGGGCAGACTGCATTATTGGAAGCTGATCCTCTGGTCACTGCAGAAGCCGCGTCGCCTGCCGATGGCTGTGCGATTTTCGATTTTCGGTTTTCATTTTCGAAAGACGTTCAAAAACCTTCGGTATCAAATACAGGATTTGACCTAAACTGCTTCGTCTGCAACGGATATGACTCAGAATTATAAATCAGTCCTCGCACCGAAATACTTCATCTGTCTGAGTCAGGTATTCAGCGGGATTCAGGCAGCTTGTCAACAGCTTGTTTACTGTGAGGTTGGCAACCGTATCAATACGTGCTGATTTGTGAACTATGATTCAATTTTATTGCGCCAAACCTTCACGTATTCGTTTGGAAAAATCGGGGCTGTCGCCGGCCTGAACCGCTCTGTCGTTGATGAAGCTGGCAGCTTTAATCTGCTCAAAAGGCAGTGATGTATCAATGGCCCTGCGTTCATAGAGAAGTGTATCCAGGTAGCCATTGACAAGCATTTTCCAGCTCATTTTGCCATGGGCATAAGGCGCGGTATGACCGCGGATGGAGGTGGTGCAGTTTTGAGTCATGGCATTATACCACTCGGGGCGTTGATTCAGACTGTTGACGCTTTTCAAGTAATCCAGCAAAACCTGGCGAACCAGTTCGGGCTTTGCAGTAAGCCGGTACAGATAGACCGACTCCCCCCGAAAATTGGTACGCAGCCGGACCAAATCGCGTTCGTCACCGACGATGTAGATCAATTCATACTGCTTGAAAAATCCCTTTATCGCAGAGTATCCCTCCCCTGCTTCTTTTCTGGTTTCGATGGAGATGCACAGATACTGATTGTCTTCGAAGCAAAAACTCATGATGGTATGGGCAATCATGGGCGAGCCCCAGTAGATAATGAACAAATCCGCACCCTGCAGTTTCGAAAGATCGAAAGTTTGGTCATAATACGACACGGTATAGTCGGTTTCTGTGCGATACTTACAGTTGCGAATATTACGAACCGTAACCTTGTCGCCCTCGATTTGAGCCGAAGGCAGAACCGCCACATCCGGCTGCCAGTTGCGATTGTTGGACGGCGGGATACAAAGCCATGCGATTACTATCACCGCCCATACCAGTCCAAATGCCAGAGCCGCCTTATAAAACGGCCGTAGTGTCCAAAACACCCCTGCTGCAACGGCAAAAAACAGGACGACCGCGGCAATACGAGTTGCCGAGCCGGGAAGATTGGAGTAATAAATTGCCGCCGAAGCCCACAAGGCCATAATCCCCATGATCAGGCATAGGATTGCTCTGAGCAAATAAACCAGGACGCGTTTCATGGATTTGGCCTCCAGTATTGTTTATGTGGTTTATTGGGATTCGCTGTTTTGAGCGGCTATGACGGCAAGATGTTCCCGGAGAATCCGTTTGACCTCATCAATTGCCAACGGGTGGGTATGGGCGCTATGGCCTGACGGCACCAGTTTTTCCGATTGTGTAAAGTCCAGGTGGGAGCTTTCGTAAGGCACAATTCCATCCGAACTGCCGGCGGCCGGGACATTCTTTCGTGTTCCGATAATGGAATGATACGGAATATCCGGCCGGAGCGGAACCTTATTTGTCGTCTGTGTGTATATTGAGGATGGCGACAGCAGTGATATGGAATTGGACACTTTTTTGGTATAGACCGCCGACGCAGACTCGGTCAGGGATCCTCCGCTTATCATTTTTGCCGTCGTATCCGATACCGCAGAGGGCAGCTCGATTAATCCCGAGAACAGCCTGGTGTACCATGCGTCGGCCATGGGGCTGCCGCGATGCGGCGTCGCCACAAAAATCACCCGTTTCACATACGGCTGATGCTCAAAGACCATGATATTTTTGAGCAGTTCTTTGGTATTGGGATCCATATCGATAGTCTCAAACGGCTCTTTGAAAAAGCTGTCCCAATATGTTGTACCACTATCCTGCACCATGCCCCGTGTCAGAAGCCCGCCCATACTATGGCCCATAATCACCATCTGGTTGAAATTCGGGTTGTTGCCATCCGGGTCAAATAAAGCACGAATGGCTTTCAATTGATCTCGGAGTATCGACGTCGAGTAGCCGATCGGCAGGCCGGTCGGATACATAAAAAACCAGAACTGGTATCTTTTTCGAAGCTGAGGATCGCCTCGCAAATCATTGAATAATCCCGCCCATGTGGATGGAGAAGACATTAATCCATGCACCATCAATACCGGAATTTTATCGGGCCGATACGGCTCCAGCATATAAATACCGGCATTTTTCAGTTCGACATCGCTGGAGATAAGATTATGAAGTCCCGTCTGGAAAGGATTTGTCTTTCGCAATTGAAGTCCCAGCGGCGTCGTAAAATCCGCTTCCAGGGGCACCTGTCGATTCTGAATCGTGAGCGATTCTGTCACAAGCGAATCGTAAAAAACAAGACGGATATTTCGTGATGTGGTCTGACCTTTCCGGATCGGATCAAACAGCAGGACTGCAGAGATCGGATAGGCGACGAGTCGAGACGGAAAAAATCGCCCAAAGTGGGGATTCTGAGCGGGCTTTTCCACAATCCCTACCAGCGGTGCTCCCAGCCCCTTCGTGGTATACTCATTCGTTAATCCGGTTACCCTGATTTCGTAGGCATTATGAATATAATCAAACCAGGATGGATCCCATATCCCTGTACCCTCTTTGACGACCTCAAAGTGATAGTGAATGCCTCGATAATCAAGATCACTCGATTCCCATGGATTTTCGCGGGTTGCCCTCATGCTGATCAGTTCGGCTATCGCAAGATTATAAATATCGGCCATGAATCGAAACGAGGGGCTCAGCGTACTTGAATCCTCGGAGCGCGTGTCAAAAAAAAGATAGTCATAAGCATGTTTGGCCGCAAGAATGTAATACATCTTTTTTTGGGGATCGGAATCCCGCCGTTTCTGTGCTTCCAGCAGCGACAACTCGGCAAGAGCCATTCGCAATGGAAGAGTCTGCTCCTTCTCGATGCCCTCTTCCAGCAACGCAATCACCTGCGAAGAATCCCTGGTGTATGCCTTATCCAGGAACATCAACCGTAAATACTGCCGGGTTTCCCAGCTTGGCTGCGATGAATTGACGGCATTCTGGCCCCTGGTTTCNNTTCAAACAATTCTACAGGATTGAGACGAACCGCCTTGTAAGGGCTGCCGCAGCCGACCATCCAGGTCAGGCAGCAAACCATTGCAAACAAGCACATCCAATTGGTCCATTTTCTGGATAGGCAACCATTAAATCTAATCATATCGAACCTCTGTTTCTATGCGAACATGATGATGTTGCTGATAAGTCAGCAAAACATACAATATAAGTCGATCGGAGCCTTCTATTTCCCTTCTCGGCCGATGATTTCTCACCCTGCTTTATGGCTCCAGCGACCCTGCAATACCGCGCGCTCTCCAATGGAATGTGCTAGCCGGCTCTTCCCGTTTGACATTCATCGGCAGTTCATCGGCGGATACTTCGCGATAGCCTTGTGCCTGCATGCACTCGGTCATGTACTTGATTTCATACTCCGATGTGACGCCGGCGAAATCCGTTCGTTTTTTCAATTCCTCAAAACACAGGGCGCGAGTCTGTTTGCATTCATCAAAACTTTTGCCTTCCTGATACCAGTACTTTGCGCACCCGGAACAAGCCAGGAGTAAGGCAGACATACATATCACAAATAACAGTTTATGCATGGTTTGATCCTTTCTTTAAATCATATCCAGATATCCGAACCTTCGGGCCGCAGTTCGACTGCATCTTTTCAGCGGGCGGCAAACTGCAGTCCTTCCAGCAGATAAAAGCCAGCGGCTGGAGACATTTTGTCTTCACGCCGCTGACTTTTTGGTCCGTTCTGCCGGAAACCGTATAGTTCTTATCCTGAATTCCATACGGATATCCCGAATCTTACATCATCGATTGATGCAGCTTAATATCCGCCATTGACCAGGCGATTATTCAGCAGACTCTGCTGATATTCGAGGCGGTTTTGACGGTCTTCATAAATTCGTTCCTTTTTGCTGGACTCGAACTGATAACGATCCATAGCCGCCTGCTGCTTCATCTGAGCTTCCCTCTCGGCCTGTGCAACTGCTTTATCACGACGCGCATCCAGATATGCGGCCTTTTGCTGATCCCTTTGTTCTTTATCCTTCAGTTTGAGGTCGGCAAGATAGACTTTGTAATCATTCTTTTTATTGATGGAATCCAGATAAACCCACATCCTGGCGCACTGGTCCAGGGACGTTCGCAGCTCTTTGCGGACCTTCTGGCCGTATTCCTCTTTTTTGACACAGGCTTGTACAAATTGCAAACGATCCTCGCCTTCCTCAATTTCCACCGGCAAGTATCCATCATAGATGACATACTCCATGGCGATTTCCACCAGTTCATCCCAGGAAGGACGCTTCTTGGGCACCGGCATATTCATCTCCTCAAGCCGCTGTCCCATTTGAAGTACTTCCAGAAAGACGTTCGGATCAGTCGGGACCGGAACTTTTTTCTCGGCAAACTCCGTCGCCTTGCCGATGCTCAGCAGGTAATCCGCAAGGAGCTGGACCTGCTTTTTCGCCTCTGTACGCTTTTGTGTCAGCAAGGGAAGCAGCTTCGACATGGCCTCGGCACGCACGGCCCAGTATTCGGAACTGTCTTTGGGAGGAAGCTTGATTTCAACAACACCCGCACTTTCATCGATCTGGGGTTCCTGCAAGACCGGCTCGGCAGCAAAAACGCTATTGAACGCCGCCACAGCGATCATTGTAATGATTATTCCCTGTTTCATTTTGTTTCCTTTCTGAAAAATAGTTATTATCCTGTAATCATTTCTATCATACATTGTACAGTATTATGCCACTGATATGCGATTTATTTCAATTCCTCGAGGCGCTTCTGGAACCGTTCCGTCCAGCCATTAATCACATTTTTTGCCGCCGACCAGTCACCCAGATTGGTAAATGGAATCCGCCCGCCCTTTCCAGACTCAACGACCGCCCCGACCTGCTGGCCGGTGACCGAATCCACAATCTCCGCTTCCATGGATGCACCGCCGATTCCAACGCCTAACAAGCTGGCCTGGGGAAGCATATTGATCGCAGCCGTCTTTTCGATGTCCGTCAGTGCAACCCGCACGCGAGCCACACCGGCGGCGGGCTGATACGCAATTTTCTTGCCTGCGCCCTGAATCGCCTCCCGAATTTTGGTATTCATATAGCTGGTCAGGTCCGTAATCTGCTCGTCGGTCAGCTTATCTTTGGATTTTGCATCGCTGCGATAGACTACTTTGACCGGATCAATCATGAATGCGGAATATCCGGCGACCGCTTTTTGATCCACATATCGCAGGCTTGAATCGGACTCTTTCTGCAGTTTGGAGTAATCGCTCAGAAATCCCGCTTTGGCCATTTCTTTTCCGCAGCCGCTGATGCCGGCCAATCCCACTGTCATCACAACGATCCACATGCTTGTCTTTTTCATTTTTCGTTCTCCTTAATCTTGATTTTAATAGTCATGTCGTTTGTTTCTAACGGTTAAGATATTTAATGCTTAGTTCGCTCTCATTTCCGGCGCAACCGGAGGGGGTAATGATATCCGGCGACCCAGCACGACACAGTTAAACAAGGCCCGGCTCACCTGATAACGGGTTAAAAATCGGTTGCTGCCGGGAGCTTCCGAGGGCGAGACCACAACCTGCTGATCCAAATCAAACACACGAGCCATCAGGGTCTCATGTTCCCAAACGGCGGGATTGGCCAGATCAATATCCGAGGCAAAAAAGAACAGCTTGCGGCCATCTTCCCAGAATACCCAGGTTTCATTGGCAATCGGCGACAGCGGTGCCAGATGAATGATTCGGTCTCCCTGGGGCAGCCCGCTTACGGAAGTTCCTTCCCTGGCAATCTCCTTGCGCAGCGCCTGCCGCAAGTGTTCGATCATGACTTCATCGGGAAAATCCTGCTGATTNNGATTCCGTGTACGGAACAGGTAGTCTTTCATGTCTCCAACGTCAACTGAAACCTGCTGACAGGTTCGGGGACAGCGGGCCGGAACAGTACCCCGTGTAATTTGGATTATCATAAAGGTCTTGTTTTTGACCACAGTTCCCATTTCTTCAATGGTGTAGTCAGCTTTTTTGACCTTTACCGTGATATTGACCTGAGGCAGAAAAATGTCAGCCAGAACGCTTTGATCTCCGGGATCCAGCCTGGGCTCAAGCCGACGGACCCAGAAAGTAAATCTGGGGGATGTAATAATATTTTCTATTTCGGATTCGTCCAGATACCAGCGGTAAAGATGCCTGACGACTTCATACAGATAGGGCTGCTGCACCACTTCTGTCGGGATTTCGGAAATACCCGCCTGTGTTGCCGGGAGCGGTGTCTTGCAGGAGGACAATAACGACACGACAATGGCCATAATTACAAGATGATGAAGCCGACAGAATGTCATTTTGGATCCTTTCGCAAAGTAAAGAAGCGATTGCCGCCGAGGGAACCCTTGAATTCCGATGGGATAAAAACAAAATTGCCGCCAGGATGGTAATTATTGACATCCGTCATCCAGGAATAGGCATGGCCGGTTACCTTAATAGGGCCAATTTTTTCGAGGCTGGCATAGCGGTCCACGCCTTCGATACCTTCCTTAAAATACGTTCTTGCAAGATTTTGTCCAAAGTTCAGCAGAGAGCTGAATCGGCCGGGCTTACTGCCTTGATTGGCAATCTTGAGAAGGTAGTCAATTCGCTCCTCGACCCGGTCATCCGTGACAAACTTCCCGTTGTTGTTGCGGTAAAATCCTTCGCATTGTCTTTTTTCGCCGGTACCTGTGATGACATCAATGATGTTTTGGGTGCGAACGCCTGCTACCTGCTGCTGAGTATAGCCCTCTGGAATCCGATGGATGCGGCAGTGCAGCACCCAGAGAATCTGGAGCATCGCTTCTTTGGTTGCCGTTTCACTCTCATAGGCACGTTCGCCGGGAAAAGGTACTTCGTTAATCAGCAAGCGGGCGAGATAGCCGCTTGGCGTATCCGGACTGTCCAGTTTTGAAAACGGCTGCGATGATTCGGCCGCCAGCAAGGGCAGGGATATTGCCGTCATCAGCAGGAAAACATTCCTGACTTGGGCTGTTTTTATATGTATCGATTTTGGATTCATCTTTTCTTCATCCATGATTTTATTGCCCATGAATTGACCCTTTTTTACCTGCTTCCAGCACTTTTTTCGGATCCACTGCACTGACTATCTGAATAATCTTGGCAATCAGTCCTGTCCATCCAGTTTGATGGCTTGCGCCGATTCCTGTGCCGTTATCGCCGTGAAAATATTCGTAAAACAGGAGGTAATCCCGCCAGTAAGGATCATTCTGGAACTTCTCCGCACTTCCATAGACCGGACGCCGGCCTTTCGCATTTCGAAGAAAGATACGCGTCAGACGTTCTCCAATTTCTTTGGCGACTTCAAACAGATTCATCATCCTGCCTGAGCCTGTCGGGCATTCTACCTTGAAATTGTCTCCATAATACAGGTAGAATTGAATTAATCCCCTGATCAATAAAATATTGACAGGCATCCAGACAGGTCCTCGCCAGTTGGAATTCCCGCCAAACATGCCGGTATCCGACTCGGCCGGCAGATAGGATACTCGATACTCCTGTTTTCCGACATGGAATAGATATGGATTTTTCTCATGGAATTTGGACAGGGAGCGAATACCATACGGACTGAGAAATTCATTTTCATCCAGCATTGTTGAAAGGATTCGGCGAAGGCGGTCCGGGGTGAGCAAAGCAAATATTCCACGATCAGCCACTCCCAGATGCTGAGGTCCTGTCGGATGAATCGACTCGAAAAGCCCCGGCGACTGCCGCATGCGGATTTCAGCGGCCGCCAATGTTTTTGGAATTCGTTCACGCTGCCATTTTTCGACCACTGTGGTTGCGCAGAGCGGCAGAAGGCCCACCATCGAGCGAACTTTGAGCCGTGTGGCACTGCCATCGGGACAGACCAGGACATCGTAATAAAATCCATCCTGTTCATCCCACATACTGTCATGACCGGGGTGATTGATGGCATGAGCGATAAAATAGAAATGCTCCAGAAACTTGAACGCCATGTCATCATAACAGGGATCACTGCCGGCCAGTTCGACAGACATTTCCACCATATTCTGGGCGAAGAGTGCCATCCATGCGGTACCGTCGGCCTGTTCAAGATAGCCTCCCGTCGGCAGTGATGAACTCCGGTCAAAAACGCCTATATTATCCAGGCCGAGAAAGCCGCCCTCAAAGACATTTTTGCCGAATCGGTCCTTGCGATTGACCCACCAGGTAAAATTGACCACCAGTTTATTGAACGCGGATTTCAGGAAGTCCAGATCTGTTGTTCCGTGAAGGGCCTGTTCAAGGCGATACAGGAACAAGGTTGCCCAGGCATGAACGGGCGGATTGACATCACTGAAATTCCATTCATACGCAGGAAGCTGGCCATTCGGGTGCAGATAAAATCCATGGAGCAACAATTCCATCTGCTGCTTGGCAAAATCGGAATCCACAATGGAAAGCGGCAGCGTGTGGAACGCCAGATCCCACGCCGCATACCAGGGATATTCCCATTTATCCGGCATGGAGATAATATCGGCATTGATCATGTGGTACCAGTCCCGGTTGCGACAGGGACGGCTGCCGGCATCCAGCGGGTGAGCTTTATGTTCCTTAAGCCACCTGCTGACATTGTAGTAATAAAATTGCTTGGACCACAGCATCCCGGCAAGGGCCTGACGCATGACATTGGCTGCGTCGGGAGAAACCGACTGAGGAATCACAGACTGATAAAACGCATCGGCTTCCTGCAGTCGGGACGATAGCATTTCATCGAAACCGGACCCGAACGGCTCCACCTTGCCGGCTGTTTTTTTACTTTTTCCTGCGGTATGCTGCCCGATAAGGCGCAGCCGTATTTCTGATGACTGGCCGGCCCCGATATTCAATCGGTAATGAGCAGCGGCCTTCGTACCTTTGTTCTCGGGATTGACTGCTTCGGAACGATGATGAACAATATAATTATTAATTCCGTCCTTGACATAAGGACTTTTATTGTGTTTGCCGAAAATACGTTCCATATTGGTACTATTTTCGGTAAACAACAAGGTCGGCTGTCCCTGGCAATACAGCAGCCATCGGCCCAACTCGGAATGCGATGCCTCAATCAGATTCATTCCCTGCGGGGCACTCATCTGTCGGAGTAAGGGTTTTCGGGTGTGTTTTTTTGCCAGCCGCAACGCCCAGTCATTACGAAACCACAGGGTCGGAAGAAGGTGTATCTCTGCGGATTCAGGCCCCCGGTTGTGGACCTTGATTTGAACCAGGATGTCTTCCGGGCCGGCCTTGGCATATTCGACAAATACATCAAAATAGCGGTCCTCATTGAAGACGCCTGTATCCAGCAGTTCATACTCCGGCTCGGCCTGCGACCGCTGTCGATTTTTAACGACCAGGTCTTCGTATGGAAAGGCCTGCTGGGGATATTTATACAGGTATTTCATATAGGAATGGGTCGGTGTATTGTCGAGGTAATAATAATACTCTTTAACATCCTCGCCATGATTTCCTTCCCGGTTGGTCAGTCCAAAGAGCCTCTCTTTGATAATAGGATCCCTGCCATTCCATAAAACCAGGGCAAAACAAAGCTGCTGCTTGTCATCGGATATGCCTGCCAGACCATCCTCGCCCCAGCGATACGTCCGCGAACGGGCCTGATCGTGCGAGAAATAATCCCAGGAATTGCCATCGCTGCTGTAATCTTCCCGAACCGTCCCCCACTGCCGTTCGGACAAATACGGCCCCCACCTCTTCCATATCCCCGGGTGAAGTCGGTCTTCATTGAATCGTTCATGTTCCGCTGTCATCTGCCATCGCCTCTTTATTGCAGGATTTCTGCGGCATGGTGATCATGGAGAATCTCAGCAACAGGATCAATCAACAGCATTGCTTTCTCTGCGGCCCCGTCCGGCCCGGCCGCTTCTTGTATTCGTCGCTGCAATTCAAACAACGGCTTCTGGTTGACGCGCAAAGTGCCGGTTGCCCGATCCAGGTCGGCAATAAGAAATACCACCGCCGAAAAAGTGAATGCCAGTACAATACCCATTTTAACGCTTCGCTTGCCCGACAGCCCTTCCTGATAGCCAACCGTCACCATGGACAGGATCGTGATACAGGACAGGACATACCAGATGGCCGGGGGAATGCGATAGCTGATTGTCGTCGCCCGGCTGTTATGAATCTCCATCAATTCATTCAGGGAACTGATGAATAAGGCATCAATTTCGGAACTGCGATCTGCTTTGGCTAAAGCAATCGCATGCAGCCACATCTGAGACTGAAGTTCCTCTGAACGCAAAATCAGTTCCTTTAATCCCTTCACCTGGTCTGCCGGAGGCTGGCTGGCCAGACCTGCACGGAAATCAACATAGTGTCGAAGCAGCGCCTGGACTTCGCTGCCATGGGGTTCCTGCAGCAGCCCGGCACGAAGATATGTGGTTCCGATGGTGTTGACTTCATCCAGAAGGAGCTGTTTTCGCGTCTGAAACCGGTCCGCTGCCATACCGAATGTAAAGGCAAGCATGAATGCCAGCAATCCGAGCATCGCACCGATAATGGTGCCCAGAGACGATTCGCTCTCGTGGTCAGGCAGGGTCCGTCTGTGTCTGCCCAGAAGCGTCCCGATCCCGATGGATGCCAGAACTGTTACAATCGCAAGGATAAATATACCGCACAAGGGGATGCCATCCAGCCTAAAAACAGCTTCCATACTATTGATTTCCTTTACTCTTGACTCTCGACGAAAGCGGCAATCGTTTTGGCCATTTCAGGATTCGCCTGTTTGAGCTTCTCATAATACTGATTCGCCGATTCCTTATCGCCTTTGAGCAAACAGGTCATTATCAGTCCACGGTACGCATCATGAAATTCAAGCCGGGCCTTCAGCGATTGATTGAATGCCGCCAGGGCTTCCTCATACGCACCCAGCCGGATATTCAAAATCCCAATCCGGTTGTAAATGACCGCATCATCAATACTCAGGCTCACCGACAGCGGCTTCTTGACGGTACTGGCCTCGGTCCCGAAGTTTCCAAGTGTCATGGCATTCTGGTATTGCGGCAAAGCGGCCTGATAATTACCCATCTCGTCATAGGCAAGCCCCAGTCCCAAATAGCCCGCCGCCCCGTATTTATCCAGAGCAACAGCCTCTTTCTGTGTCTTTATCGCTTCATCATAACGTCCCAGCTCAGTGTACAAAAATCCGAGATAAACATAGGCACTGTAAAAATCATCCTTCAGGCTGATCGCTTTCATGTAATGCTCAATGGCTTTATCCTGATTGCCGAAAATATCTTCGATACGGCCCTTGGCAAAATACAGCCCAGGGGCATAAGGCTCGGCGCTGAGTGCCGCATCACAGGCTTTTAATGCATCTTCGTATTTACCCTGTTTGGCATAAACCCATCCCATGATGTAATTCAGCTTGCCGAATTGCGTCCCCCCCTTCAGGGCATCGCTGCATACCTGTAATGCCTTGTCGTAGTCACCGACTTTGGCATAGATCCAGGCCAGTGTATAGACGGAGTCCACCCGTTCCGGTGCACGATTGATGTCTTTCTGGGTTGCCTCGATGGCTTTTTGATACTCCCCTTCCAGGGCCAGTCTGTATCCATAAGTCACAGTACCCAAATTGGCGTACGGCGGTACATCCTGCATGATTTTTTTGAACTCTGCAACCGCTTCTTTCCGGCGGCTGTTTTTAATGCTGTCAAAAAAAGCCAGAACTTTTTCTTTATCTGCAGCCGGCCGGCCCGAAACCACGGCAGCAGCAGGAACAGGCGCAGCCGCGGTTGTCGGAGCCATTGGTTCCGGCGCAAGCTGTGATTGTTCAGGCTGTTTTCCGCCAACGATCAATGCTGTGGCCAGAATAGATACAATATTCGTAGCCACCACTGCAATTACAACATTCTGCGCTTTCATGGTCATCTCCCCTGTTTATATTCTGCTTTTATTCAATATTCACTGATCGGGATACATTTGTGTGCAAAAGTTCTGCTCCGAACGGTCGATCCATTCGTCATACCAGCCATTTGCGGGCTAATTCAAGCTGATTGGGCGGGAAATACTTGACCGGCGCCGGCCGGAAACCGGCTCCTGAAAACATCAGCATATCGGTTTCATGTTTAGGATCGCCCACAAATGCGATTTTTGTAATTTTCTCGCGATGGGCGGCATAGAACGTCATATCGCCCCAGCCTTCGTCTTTTTCCCAGCCCTTGAAATCATTCAAAATAATCAGCAGTTTGATATCGGATGCCGATTCCCACTTTTGTGCAGCGAGCGACTGTCCGGCATCCCACTCCGTTTTTTTGAGCAGGCCGGCAATTTCGATCACGTACACATTTCCATTTTGTTCCAGAAGTCTTATACCCATATCGCATCTCCATGTTTTAGAATGACCTTATCATGATTTTTCCCGGATATTAAACATCACTGCAAAGAGCACAGGCACGACCACCAGCGTGAGGATTGTGGCAAATGTCAAACCAAACATGATGGTCACTGCCATCGACACAAAAAACGCATCGACCAGCAGCGGGGCCATACCCATGACCGTCGTCAGAGCCGCCATGGACACAGGCCGGACACGGCTGACGCCCGAATCCACTACGGCCAGGTAGGGGTCTTTCCCGGAAGCCAGTTGCGCATTGATCTCGTCAATCAGAACCACGGAGTTTTTGATCAGCATTCCTGCCAGGCTCATGAATCCTAAAAGTGCCATAAATCCAAAAGGCTGTTTCATCAGCAAAAGACCCGCAGTGACGCCGATGACTGCCAGCGGAACCGTCAGGAAAATAATCAGCGGTTTTTTGATCGAATCAAACAGCATGATAACGATCAAAACAACCAGCACGGTAATAACCGGGATATTCGCGGCCAGGGCCTTCTGGGCATCACCGGAGTTTTCATATTCACCGCCCCACTCCAGCGTATAACCGGACGGCAGAGATACCGCCTCAATCTGCGGCCGAAGCTGATTAAACACGATACTGGCCGGGCCGTCTTTGGGATCGCAGCGGACAATGAGTGTGGGAAGCCGGTCACGACGGCGTATAATCTGATTTTCGGACACGGTCTTGAAATCCACAACGACCTGCTGCAATGGGATAAATCGCTGTGCGGCAGGGCTGAATATCTCGATGTTGGCCAGGTCCGCCGGATTATTCCGCTCGGCCTGCGGGCTTCGGGCAACAATCGGCAGCAGTTCATCCTGTTCCCGATAGTATCCAACCGTCCTGCCCTCCGTGGCATACAGAAGGGCTTGTGCGATATCGGCTCGGGCAATCCCGGCATTGCGAGCCTGGGTATCAGCTACCACAGGACGAATCAGCGGAACCGGCTGACGCCAGTCGGTATTGATATCGGCTGTGTTGGGATTATCCCGCATGATCTGTTCCACTTTCAGGGATAATTGCCGCAAAACAACCGGGTCCGGTCCGCGCAGCCGGGCCTGAATCTTAAATGGATCGCCCGGCCCCAGCACAAACCGCCGGCAATATCCCTGTGACTGGGGATAGGTTTGAGCAATGTACTCATTAATCCTGGTCATTAAATCCGGAATGGCTTTATAGTCTTCGACGGTAACCAGAATCATGCCGTAGGCCGGATTGGGTTCTTCGGGGGTGTAGGTCAACTGGAACCGCAGAAAACCCTGGCCCGCACAGGATGCCGTACTGCTGACACCTTCGAGGGTTTTCACGTGGTCGGCTATCTGCTTCAAATCTTTTTCAGTCTGGGTAATATAGGTACCCTGCGGCAGCCAGTAATGGACCATAAATTGCGGCTGGGTCGAATCGGGGAAGAAACTTTTATCGACAAATCCAAAACCGTATATAGCGAAAATCAGCATGGCAGCCAGCAGAATCAGGGTAAAATATCGGTTCCGTATGCAGAATACAAGGAACTTTTTATATGCCTGGAAGAATGAGCCTTTGTAAGGATCTGCATTCCCGCCCTGCTGCTTTTCTGTTTTGAGAAACTGAACGCCAAACAGAGGGCATAAGGTGATAGCCAGCACCCAGCTCCACATCATCGAGTACATAATGACCTGATACAGCGAACGGCAGTATTCGCCGGTGGAATCATTGGAGGCTCCAATCGCAGCAAACGCCAGAATCGCCACCACGGTTGCACCAAATAGCGGCCACATGGTCTGCTTGACGATGGCGGCAGCGGCCTTGGTTTTATCCATACCCATCTGGCCATTGACCAGAATGCCTTCCACGATCACGATGGCGTTATCCACCAGCATCCCCAGGGCGATAATTAAGGCCCCCAGGCTGATGCGTTCCAGCATGACACCTTTGGACTGCATGATGATGAATGAAGCACAGACCGTCAGCAGCAGGATTGCACCAATAATGATACCGCTGCGAAAACCCATGGCAAATATCAGTACACCAATAACAATAATCACCGCCTCAATCAGATTAATCACAAATCCGCTGATGGCCGCAGTGACGCTTTGAGCCTGCTGGACAATCGTGCCGATTTCGATACCAATAGGAGTCTGGGACTGGAGTTCTTTGAGCCGTTTTTCGACTGCATTTCCCATAACGACCACATTGCCGCCTTCTACGGTTGAAATACCCACCCCAATCGCAGGTTTGCCATTGAAACTCATCATGGCAGTCGGCGGCTCCTGGTATCCCCGGCTGATTGTGGCGATATCCCTGAGATACAGCTTGCTTCCGCCGCTTCCCCCCGCAATCAGAATATTTCCGATTTCCTGAACGGATTTGAGTTCTCCGGTCGGCTGAATACGGATGTATTGGCTGCCCACCTGAATGCTGCCGGCGTCCACAGCCATATTCTGGCCTGTCAGCGTGCCAATCAGCGTCTGAATGGAAATCCCCAACTGGGCCAGACGCGCCCGGCTGATTTCAACATAAACCACTTCCTGCTGGACGCCAAACAGGGTGACATTGGCCACATCCTGCACCAGCAGAAGTTCCCGACGAAGCATATCTGCATGCTCTTTCAGTTCGGCATAGGAATAGCCGTCGCCATAGACCGCATAAAACACACCATATACATCGCCATAATCATCATTGACTACAGAGGTCGAGGTTCCCGGCGGCAGCTTGCTTTGCATATCGCCGACTTTCCGCCTCAGTTCATCCCAGACCTGCGGGATGGTATCTTTGGGGGTTTCTTTTTTCAACTCGACGTGAATATACGAAAAGCCCGGCATGGACAGACTCTTGACATAATCGACCTGGCCCAGCTTCTGAATGGCTGTTTCGATTTCATCGGTTACTTCTTCCGCCACTTCCATCGCGGTTGCACCCGGATAATACGTGATCACGGTCGCCGCTTTGATCGTAAATTCCGGATCTTCAAGCCGTCCCATCTTCAGATACGCAAATAAGCCCCCCAGCAGAATCAGGACGGTAAAGACCCAGGAGATCGTCTTTTTTTGAATTGCCAGTTCCGCAACATTCATGGTTTGACCTCCCTGGTTTCAGGCAGAAATTCAGTGACTTTCTGTCCTTCCTGAAGCATGTGAGCGCCATTGGCGGCGATTCTGTCCCCTGCGGATAAACCTTCCAGAACCTGGATTTTATCGGCTTCAATCTTTCCCACCTTGACGTTTTGTCTTTGCACTGAATAGAGAGCGTCCGATTCCTTCTTAATCTTCCAGACGAAATACTGTCCGGTGCCGTCAACCGGTGCGGCATCAATCGGAACCAGGAATAATTTTTTCTCAACCTGATCCTGCCTGGGATATTCCCAGATTGTCGCCGTCATCCCGGGTAAAATCGCTATGTCTTCGGGCGGAGTCATGGCAAAGGTGATCAGATAGGTCTGCGTCACCGGATCGGCCTCCAGAGCATATTCATGCAGCTTGACCTCGAATTCCTGTCCGGCCAGCGAATCAAATATCGCAACAAATCGATATTTTTCCTTTTCAACTTTGGATCGAATAATGCGTTCTTCAGGGACATTCACCACGATCAGGATTTCAGCATCTTTTTGGACCGTAACGATTTCTTCTTTCGCCTTGATATTCTGGTAATTATCCACAAAGATATTAGCAATCAATCCATCAAAGGGAGACAACAACTCTGTATCCTGCATGGCCTTCTGGGCGATTTTATAATTGGCCTCCGCCTGTTCAAACGCGGCCTGGGCATTGGTCAGGTCGGTCTTGGAAACGGCCCCTGTCGCAGCGGCCTTTTTGACACGATCCAGTTGCGTGGAGGTCTGGTCCAGTTCCGCTTTTGTCGAATCCAGCCGGTTCTTGAAATCCCTCGGATCAATTTTAGCCAGCAATTCACCCTGTTTGACTTTCTGTCCTTTTCGAAGCGGCAGTTCGACCAGGGGGCCATCCACCTGAAAACCAAGCGTCACCTTTTCAATCGCAGAAACCCTTCCCGGATATTTTCTAACCGGATTGGAGACATCCTGGCCCACGGTAAACATCTTGAGGGGTCGGACAACCTGGACCTGTTCGGCCTCTTTTTTATTCCAATCCATAAAAAAGACCGCATAAATACCGCCGCCAATTAAGGCAAGGCCAACCAGAATCCGAATAAGACCGAATTTATTTTGTGCCATGATACATCTCCTGATTATCGAGAATTGCCAGATTATGTTTTTGGGCGGACCAGCCGCCGCCTAATGCCTTATAAATCCGGACCAGATTTTTAACCACAGTTCCCCGGCTCAGTGCCAGTTTATCCTGCTGCTGGGAAAGAAATCGCTGCATATCCAGAACATTCTGAAAATCGGTCAGGCCGTTCCGATATAAATCGCTGACCAATTCAACCGATTTTTGAGATGCAATAACCGAGCGGTCCAGCGCCTCATATTTGACCTGCTCCTCCTGATAAGACACCATCGCGTTTTCGACCTCTTCCACCGCCAGCAAAATGGTTTGCTTGTACTGGTTCAGCGTTTCCTGAGCTTTAGCCTCTTCAAACAGGATATTATTGCGAATCCGCCCTCCATCAAAAAGATTCCATCGGAAACCCGGCCCGAATCCCCAGGTTCGGCTGTTCCATTCACCCACATCACCCATTTGCTGCGCTTCCAGAGCCAGGGTGCCCGACAGGGAGAAGCTTGGATATAAATCCGCCGTCGCAACACCAATTTGAGCCGTTTGAGCCGCTAATGCCCGCTCCGCTTTTCGGATATCCGGACGCTGTCGGAGGAGTTCGGCCGGCAGCCCTACAAGGACCTCTTTGGGCATTGAAGGCACTGCTGCTGTTTTCAGCAATTCGGCATTGAGCTGTCCGGCTGGCCGGCCCAGCAGAACACTCAGACGATTGACGGCCTGAACCTGCTGAGACCGCAAATCGGGAAGCAGGGATTCGGTATTGGCCAAATTAAAACGGGCCTGCTGGACGTCCAGTTCCGGCACCAGTTCCGCATCGAAGCGGTCCTGTGTCAGTTTCAGCGTTTCCTGCTGCAGCTTGATATTATCCAGAGCATACTGGATGCGGGCCTGCAGGGCGCGAAGTTCAATATAATTCTGTGCGATATCGGAATATAAAACGACCAGGACATCGCGATAATTTTCCACCGATGCTTCCAGGGTTGCCTGTGAAGACTCGACCGACCGGCTGATTCTGCCGAAGACATCGGCCTCCCAGGTCGCACCCGCCCCAATGTTGTGAAGATTCGTCTGGTCAGGATCACCGACAGCCGGCGCATTTAAGCCGTTTTTACTTTCCCGGTCCCGGGAATAAAAACCGGATGCATCGACCTGCGGGTAATACTGGCCGGTGGCAATGCCAAGCAGCGCCCGGGCCTGCTGGATACGTGAAACGGCAGTCTTGACATCCAGGTTGCCCTCGGCTGCCTGATCTATCAGGTCGGTCAACACCGGATCGTCAAGCTGCAGCCACCAGGTCTGGTAATCCGCCTGCCCCTGTGCCAATCCCTGCGTTGCCTGCTGATGCCAGGCGTCGGGCAAAATCACTTCAGGTGTCTTATAATCCGGCCCGACTTTGCATCCGGCCAGCAGCACCACAGCGAACAACAGCATCATGTTGATGTTCTTAACCTGGTTCCAGTTTATTTTCATAGATCACCTTTTTAAAAAAGAATTCAAATACGTGCATCATTAACTCAGGATTGATCCGGGTCGGTCAAAGTCAACTTCAATCGGCTGTTATACGCCTTTAAAATAGCAGTCACAATAATGCCGGTTGACCAACCCAGCATCAGGACACCCACCGAAGCCTCAATCGGCCCCAGCAATCGCCAGTGTCCCGTCAAAACCACATCGCCATACCCTACTGTTGTGTAACTGGTCAGCGAATAATAGGCTGCTGTTTCAAAGCTTGCGATAGTACCGCTGAAATAATAAAAAGACGCCCAGATTCCAGCCTCGATTAAATGCAGTAAAAGCAGGCAGCTGACCAGCCGAATGATCAGCATTTCCACATCCAGGGCTTTTTGACCATAATGCCGCCTGACCCAGAGTCTGACGATATGCAAAACAGCATACAGCGTGCCGATGCCATGAATCAGCACGGTCATGCCCGTCAATATCAAACTGACCAGAAGCAATTTGAGCATACGCCAGTTCCGTTTTCCAAACAGTCTTTTTTCCCACAGGATTTCAATGTGCCTCGCTTACTTCGGCGGAAATTGTTTCAGCAATTCACGTACGGCAAAATCCGCTCTTTCCTGCTTGTCACGCTCACTGATGGATACAAGAGCCACATCCGCATTAAACACGCCCAGCCACACCGGCTCCATCTTTTTGGCATCGATCATCTGTACCAGCAGCGCACCGCTGACATAATCGTTGGGAGCCACCAGGGCAGTAATCCATTCATTGCCCTGCACTTTGCTCTTGCCGATCAAGACTTCAATTTCATGCTGGAGTCCAAGGGTATAGACCACAAAGAAATCAATGTCCGAATATTCACCCGGCTTATATCCTTTACTCTTCAATTCGTTTGACAGTGATGCCCGAAGCCGCTGTTCAATCCTGGCCTCTTCCTCACCCCGGTCACTGGCCGCTGCAAACTGCACAAAAGCATAGTGACTGCCTCTGGGAAATTGCGCGGCAGGACTGAAAGACGTTCTGACACCCACATTCGATAAAGTACTCGGCGCAGCGGTTTGCTTGTCTGCAGCACAACCGCAAATGGCCATCATCGTAATCAAGATAAGAATCCCAGTGCCATCTTTCATATTTTATTCCTTTCGAGACCAATCCATTCGATTATTTGCATCAACCGCATATACCACGCCTTCGTAAAATGATGTCAGTATTTTTCTGCGACAAAACGCCGCTTTGTCATGGTTACCTGATCATCATACCTGCCCTTTTTGGAACGGAGCGGAAGCTTCACCTGTTTATGTTTTATCTTCTGATAAGGAACCATGCTCAGCAGGTGCGAAATACAGTTCAGGCGGGCGCGCCGCTTATCATCCGAGCGTACAATATACCATGGAGCATCCTTCGTATCGGTCGCATCCAGCATCCGGTCACGCGCCCTGGAATAGGCATACCAGTGGGCATAGGATTCAATATCCATCGGACTGAGCTTCCACTGCCGCAGAGGGTCTTGAATCCGGGCCTCAAACCGCCGCTGCTGTTCCTTCTGGCCGACTTCAAGCCAGAACTTGATCAGAATAATGCCCCCACGTATGAAAAAGGATTCAAACTTGGGGCAGTTTTCAAGAAATCCCTCGTACTGGGCCTTGGAGCAGAATCCCATGACATGTTCCACCCCGGCTCGATTATACCAGCTTCGATCGAAAATAACCACTTCACCGGCGGCGGGAAAGTGCTGCATGTACCGCTGGCCGTACATCTGCGTCTTTTCCCGGTCCGAGGGTGCAGGCAGTGCCGCCACACGAAATACACGCGGACTGACCCGTTCGGTGATGGCCTTGATGGTGCCGCCTTTGCCGGCCGCATCGCGCCCCTCAAATACCACAATCACGCGAAGCCCTTTGTGTACCACCCATTCCTGCAGCCGGCATAATTCCGTCTGGAGCTTCCGGAGCTGCTTATCATAGTCCCTGCGTTTCATTTTGCCATTTGTATCTTCTGGTTTTTTTTTGGACATTGGACTACTCCTCATTTTCGCACGATTGGGCATTTCTGTACAGATGCCATGGTTTAGCCGTCTTTTTTCAGCGCAGGCGAAATATAAGTCTTACCTGCACTGATGCTGTCCACTGCATCCAGTAAATCCGTCCCCGCACATCGCTTCAGGACTATTCCTGCGGCTCCCGCCGACAGAACCTCTGCAGCGATATCCGGATCATCATAATCGCTCAGGATGATCAGCTTGACTCCACAATGACTGTTCAGTGTGCATACCGAATTCAATTCTTCATGAATCAATAATGATAAATCCACGATGGCGAATTGCGGTCTTATTTTGCTCAACGCCTCAATCAGCGACGGCTGATCAGCAACCATCACCACCCCTCCAAACGTCGTTTCGAGCAAACCCCGAAGCCCCTCAAGGACGTTCTGATGTTTGTCGGCAAGCACAATGCAATTGTTTATCATAACAGCCGCCTTTAATTGTGTGAAGTCACGCCTTTGAGACCGGATCTGACTTGAAATTTTCCGGTTCGGCGAGGCTGCAGAGCTTTCAGCAGCCAGCGTCCAGCAGCAGCATTATCGCCGCGGCTATGCAGGGCAGCTTGACCCTGTGAATACGCGCGGCATAAACGCGGCCTGCGGCCGCCTCGGAAAAATCATACCCGTTGGGTATCTATGGTTCAAATAATAGACCATCGGCGTATTTACACAACTGGTAAAATTACGAGGTATGCAAAGAATTATTGACAGGTGGATTTAAATGGAAACAATCCCGTGCTTGATGGCATAATGCACCAGCTCGGCGCTGCACTTAAGACCTAACTGCTGCATAATATTATATTTATGAAATTCCACCGTCCGTGCTGAAATGNNGGTCGCAATTTCTTTGGCGGACTTCCCCTCGGCCAGCAATTGCAGCACTTCCCGCTGACGCAGAGACAACGCCGCAAAAACACCTTCTCGGCCGGATTTGTCTTCTTTGTAGAGCTTCAGTAATTCCTGGGAGATTGCCGGGCTGATGTACATATTGCCCCGAAGGGTTTCACGGACGGCGCTCATCAATTCAGACGCCGCCGAATGCTTTAGAACAAATCCAGACGCACCCATATCCAGGACTTCCCTGGCATACATCGCGTCATTGTGCATGGTCAGAAAAATAACCCTGGGGATCCATCCCTGCCTGTGAATCTGCCGGATGGCATCGATTCCATTTAAGGATGGCATGCTGATATCCGCGATGATCACATCCGGTTTGAGACGCAGGGCCTCCTGAACCAGCGCATGCCCGTCCTGAACCATCCCGGCGATCTCATATTCCGCTTCCAGCAGATTTTTCAATCCTTCCAGCACAATACGATGATCATCCGCCAGTACGATCCTTGCCTTTGCCATCCTTTATTCCTCTTTTAAGGGAACAACAACCCGTATCTCGGTACCCTTTCCGGGTGCCGAATGAATCGATAATTGACCATGAATCAATTGGACTCGTTCCTGCATGCTGAACAAGCCCAAACCATGTGATGACTGATTATTTTCCGGGTCAAAACCCGCCCCCTGATCGTGTATTGTCAGCATCACTTGATTTTCTTTGCCGACAAGATGCACTTGTGCCTCGTCAACCCGGGCATGCTTGTGAATATTCCGAAGTGCTTCCTGTGTAATTCTGAACAGAACAACGGCAATCTCACGATTCAGAGTCCGCGGCAGATCCATCTGCTGATAGTGAATACGGAGTCCCGTCCGCCGGGCAAAACCCGAACACTCCGATTGAATCGCCCGCCCAAGTCCGAGATCATCAATAATCGAGGGATGAAGCTGCCGCGAAATATCATGAATATCCGTGGACAACTTGACAATCTGGTCTCGAATCGTGTGCAGTGCGGAATCCACGGATTTTCCGGATTGCGGCACAGTTTCCAGCGCTGATAATTCCATCGCAAGTACTGCCAGACGCTGGCTGAAATCATCATGCAGTTCCCTGGCCAGACGGCGGCGTTCTTCTTCCTGAATGCTCAGCAGCCGCCGTGTAAACAGGTTCTGGACCGCCCTGTTATCAACCAGCTCTTTTTCATAACGTTTGCGATCCGTAATGTCTTTATAAATATTGATTGCTCCGACAATATTTCCGTCTGAATCAAACACGGGATCCGCCGTCACCAGAAACCAGATATCCTTTGGTGCATGATGGAATTCACATTCCTCATGGTGTCTGGAAGCATACGCTTTCCTGACGGGGCAGTCCTGTAAAGGCATTTTTCCCCACAGAACCGAGTCATAACAATAGCGTCCGGCCAACTGGTCACCGGGACGACCAAAAAAAGACGCGGAGGATTTGTTGATATGCAAAATCCGGAAGTCTCGATCCAAAACCAGGACCAAATCCTGAATCGCATCAAAGGTCGCCTGCCATTGTTCAGCCGCAGCCTGGATGCGTTCGAGCATCTGTTTTCTTTCTGTGATATCCTGAATCACTCCGTAGGAGCGAATCATGCGACCGGCAGGATTACGTGCGGCAACACGGGCCAAATGATGAATCCATTTCAGGCCTGCGGTTGGATGCAGATAGCGATATTCAAGATCGACCCGATCCACCCCGCCCTCGTATAATCGGATACGCTCCTCAAGAACCTTCTGGCGATCATCCGGATGGAGATGGTCCATCCAATACTGAACCGTCTCAAGTCCCACCTGCCTGCCGGAAGGAATTCCGCAGATGGCCCCGAATCGAGCATCCACAAAACTGGATGGTTCTTCAAAGTCCACCTCATAGCATCCAAGACCGGTTAAATCAGCACCCGCTTCCAGCCTGACCTGGGTGGAAAGCAGCATTTTTTCGGTCAGTATTCGCTCGGTTATATCGACAGAAACGCCCATTAAACGGTTCATGTCCCCGGTAACGCCGGAATGAATGCTTCCGGTTGACGCAATCCAGCGTATGTTTCCATCAGGGAAAATTATCCGATATTGTACATAGCTGTTTTCTTTGGAATGCAGTGCCAGATCGACAGCCTGATGGATCAGCCCGCGATCCTCTGGATGTACAACGTGTAGAAATTGGTCAAAAGCAATCTCCCCCTCCGGCGGAAAACCAAATAATTGCCTGGTTTTTCTGGTTAACCAGAAGATGCCGGTCGCCATATCCAGGGTCCACAAGCCCACCCCCACGGATTCGGCGGCCAAATTCAGCCGGGACTCACTGTCATAAAGTGCCTGCTCGGCATTCCTGCGTTCCAGCGAATTGATAAATATTTCACCCAGGAGCCTGAGCCTCGGAATGAATTCCCTGGGCCATTTGCGTTCATGACGAATGGATTGAATGGCGAACAAAAACTGAATGCCCTGCGAATCGAAAAGAGGAATTGTCAGATTCGATTGAGTGGCCATGGCCGCCCAGGAAATCTGGTCCTGCCGGGCTTCAGGCGGCAGGTCCGTCATCCGCTCGACAATAACAGGCTGCCCATGGACAAGCTTTTCATAACACCAGGGAAAAAGGTCAGTCAGATTAATATCTTTTGATACAGGCTCGATACCTTCGGTATAACAGATATGCGTAATCCGGACAAACCGCTTGTCCTGTTGAACCTCCAGTATGCCGCATCGATCTCCCTCAAAAAAGTCCAGAATCTGCTTGAGTGCACGTTCTATCTCAGTGTCAACCATCCCGAAAGGCAGGCTTATAAATCGGGTGGATATGTCCGTAATCAGCGTCTCAAACCGGATACGGCCTTCAAGTTCTCCTCGCAGTTGTGTATTGACCTCGGTCACAGAAATACCCTCTTTTGATATATCTTCTACAAGGCAATTGATTTTATCGCCTTTCTCGGATAAATACAAGAGATTTATCCGGACACCAGTTATCTGATTTTAGAAGAGATACCAATCAGGCATTCTCGCACACCAATTCAGGTTCCGGGTATTGGCAGCCAACATCAAATTGCTGTGAAGATGGCCAGAGGGACCATCGCAGCGCATCTCGCAAACCGGTGCATCAGGATCAGTTTAATTACCCGGAGATGGGGCAGCGTCGCGCCAGTTGGCGGGGTCATTGCCGCTGGCGGCGGAATCCGAAGACACGCGTTCCAGAGACTTGCCCAAACCATCAGCCTGGACCGGCCAGGGGGAATACTTCCAATACATAAACGGACTCCCGGTGTGTCAGTTTTTTGTTTGACATTACTGGATGTAATTTGTATAATAATTAATTAGTGAGCAATGGAGGTATTTTTACTTTTTTCTCAAAAAAGGAGCATTTTATGTATTCAACGTCTCACAGCCGTTCCGTGTGGATTTTGTGCGCATTTTTATCCCTGGTTTGTCTGGCCCATGGCAGTGATATTTTGACCCTTTCGCCCGATGAAGATTTTTCAGTGTCCGGTCCTCAGGGGGGGCCTTTCTCCCCCTTAACGAAGACTTACGAACTTAGTAATTCCGGCGATGCGGTTATTTACTGGGGAACAGAAGCCGATGCCGCGTGGATTACCATGGAACCCGACTGGGGGAAATTATCCCCCGGCCAATCCACTGCAATTACCGTCTCACTCACTGCAGATGCGAATCTTCTATCTGCCGGCACCTATACTCAAACACTTTCGTTTCTTGATTTATCAAACAATACCCAACTGACCAGACACCTGGTCCTTGCCGTCTCAGCCATCCCGGTTTTCCATGTTCTTCCAGATGAGGATTTTGTTATTTCAGGCTCCCAGGGAGGCCCTTTCAGTCCATTAACTACAATTTACGAGCTTTCCAACTCCGGCACCGAAGAAATCCTCTGGGACACCGAAGCGGATGCCGACTGGATCATGATGGCACCTGATTCGGGTAAGCTGTCGCCGGGAGAATCTGCATCAATCACCATCACTGCTTCAGAAGCGATAAACTCTCTGGCTCCTGGAAACTACATTCAAAGCCTTTCTTTTTTTGATATTACGAACAACATTCAATTAAACAGGAAGCTCATCCTGACTATCTCTGCCCATCAGGGAATCATCGTTTCACCAAAACATCTTTCAACCTCGCTGACAGAGGGGGGTTCCCTCCTGCAAACGCTGACTATCAGCAATGGCAGTCCCTCGACTTATTCGTTTTCTGTTCGGAGCCGGTCGGTGAAAACTCCAGCCGCCGCATCAGCGGAACAGCAAATGACTCGGGAGTCCTCGTATCCCGCCATGCCGGCCAGAGCCGATTGTCATCCACGTCGGATTCTGGTTCGATTCAATCAGGCCGTGGCGGCAGCAGCCAATTCGTCGGCTGTAAAACAATCGGCCGTCAACGCTTCCTGCGGGGGAACCATTGTTAAGGAATTTTCTGTGGTTCCGGGACTGTCTCTGGTTGAACTGCCGGAAAGCACATCACTACAGGACGCTCTTGATCAGCTAAACCGTATGGACAATATTCTTTATGCCCAGCCTGATTACCAGCTTTATGCCGATAGTGTTTTTCCAAATGACCCCCGTTTCAATGAGCAATGGGGACTGCACAATCTCGGCACTAATGGAACTGCCGATGCAGACATAGATGCTCCTGAAGCATGGGATATCCATACTGGGGATTCCTCGATTATCGTAGCCGTTATTGACACTGGTGTGGATTATACTCATGCCGATCTGGCAGGCAATATGTGGGTCAACCAGGCGGAGTACAAAGGCAAGGCTGGACAAGACGATGACGGGAACGGATATATCGATGACATCTATGGGTATGATTTCTGCAACGAGGATCCAAATCCAAAAGATGATCATTATCATGGTACACACTGTGCCGGAATCATTGGAGCCGCCGGAAACAATGGCATTGGCATCACGGGCGCCTGCTGGAATGTGCGTATTATGGCCTTGAAATACCTGGATTCTGGCGGGCGAGGGTGGGCTTCGGATGCCATTCAATGTATTCAATATGCCATCAAAATGAATGCCAAAGTGATGAGCAACTCATGGGGAGGCGGTCCATATGATCAGGCCCTGAAAGATGCAATTGATGCTGCTCAGGCAAAAAATATTCTTTTTGTGGCCGCCGCAGGTAATGATGGCATGAATAATGATCAGAATCCCCATTATCCATCCAATTATACATCAGAAAATATTATTTCTGTCATGGCCACTACCAATATCGACGGCAAGGCTGGTTTTTCAAATTACGGCAAAACAACAGTTGATATTGGAGCGCCAGGATCTGATATTTTAAGCTGTGTTCCAGGAAATAGCTATCAAGATGCAAGCGGAACATCCATGGCAACCCCCTTCGTATCAGGAGCTTGCGCCATGCTGTGGGCGGCCAATCCCGGCCTGACCTGGCAGGAGGTCAAAACCATTCTGATGAATACTGTCGATCCAACCCTGCCCAATTATTGTGTATCGGGTGGACGACTGAATCTGCATAAAGCAATACAGGAAGTCCGGGTTTCCTGGCTAAGTTTTGATGTGGAGCAGGGACAAATCAGCCCTGATCAAAGTTTACCTATCCAGATCACTGTCGATGCATCCGAACTTGCCCCCGGCAGCTATGACGCTGAAATCCTCCTGCTTACTAATGATCCCGATCACAGCGAGATAGTCATCCCTGTACATGTCGACGTCTTGAAAGAGCCTCTTGTGATAACCCCTGCTACAATGTTTGAATCGCGTGGCCTTGAAGGAGGTCCACTTCAACCGGAGAAAACGAGCTATACCATTCACAATACAAGCCAAGAATCTGTCTATTGGATGATTTCAAAGGAATCAGACTGGCTGGAAATCAATCCTTCCGAAGGCGCCTTAGAACCGGCCCAGTCTGCAGAAATCAGTGTTTCCCTGAATCCCTCCGTTCTGGCATTAATCCCGAACCAATACAAAGATTCGCTCATATTTCAGAATATCACATGTCATACAAAACAGAGGCGGGAAGCAATTCTCGCCGTCAAATGTCCCGACAAATTTACCGAACAATTTGACGCCGTCAATAATGATTTGTCTTTTATGACATTGACTTTGATGCCGACTGATACAAAATCCAAATATCGGATGTGTGTCGTACCCGATTCTCTTTCATCGATTCCCAATGAACTCCTGAATGCAACTTATGTATCTCTTGGCGATGATGACTTTATCGAAATCCCATTCGCCGATAATAAACAATTCTATTTCTTTGGATTGCCTTATGACAGTATTTTTATCGGCAGCAATGGTTATCTGACATTCGGGCAGGGAGATGTCGAGTATCAGGGATCCCTCTTCAATCACTTCCGCCTGCCCCGCATTTCAGCCTTGTTCTCTGATTTGACACCCGCTAATTCTCAGTGCATTTCTTATTGCCAGACTCCGGAATCCTTTACGGTCACGTATGACAGGATTCCACTGTACGGCGATAAGACAAAAACGGTTTCATGCCGGATTATATTGCATTTTAATGATGGTTATATCCAGGTCAACTATATGGATGTCCATCAAGTCAGTGCAATCTGCGGCCTGTCAGACGGGACTGGACTGGTTGCATCGTTCGAAGCCAGCAACCTGAGCGGCAATAAAATCTGCTGTGATTGCGGAGACCTCACTGGCGACAGCAGTATTGATCTGGCTGATTTGGGGTATCTCATTTCGGCGTGGCTGGCTACGGATTGCTCAATGCCTTCCTGGTGTCAGAATACCGATATCACCAAAGACCACGAAGTTAATTTAGCCGACCTGAGTGCGTTGGCTCTGAACTGGGGGCAGACTCTCTATACCTGGACGGAATCCATTTTTTGTCAGGACCTCAATCAAAAGGCATGGAGCAGTCCTGTTTATATGCCCGAGTTGGATAATGAAGGCAACAAAGCTTTTTCGGCTCGGCTATCTCGCGACAAACTGCACATGTTCTGGAGCCGCTACAATCCATCACTTGGCCTTAAATGCATCTGGCAAGCAGATCGTAACAGCCTGAATGAACCTTTCTCTGCTCCAAGGGCGCTTGTTGAACTATCCCAGACAGGCAAGAACTTCGGTGGAGCCTGGATCAGCGACGATAATCAGCGCCTTTATTACTTTGAGGTCATCGCGACCGGAGGCGCAGACATTAAAATGGCAACCTGGTCGGAAGCTCTGCATCAATGGGTGCCGACAAAAACATTCACTGAACTTGGAGGGTCTGTAGATGGAAATTTCGCACCCTCATTAACCAATGATGAACTAATCGTATTTTGGCAATCAACCAGGCCGGGAGGTGCAGGCAGCTGGGATATCTGGACAGCATCTCGTTCATCAAAAGAATCGCCATTTGAAAATATTCGCAATCTTTCTGAAATCAATTTAAGTAACAACGAAGCTAATCCATTCATTTTACCGGATGGAATGACCTTGTATTTTTCCTCTTCTGCGAGACCTGGCTATCAAAGTTGGTGCAATATCTATAAAGCAACACGAAACCATTTATCTGAAACGTTCGGCAACATTGAATTAATTAATTATCCAGGATATGATACTAATTCATCAGAAAGTCCTTCCTATGTTACACCCAATGGAAAAACCTTGTACTTTAATAATGATGATTATGGGGTATATCATATCTCCCTGCAGGGTCTTGCGACAGGTTTTGCGGCATCTTCGCCTTGTTTGTCAAGCGATGAAAATACACTTTATTACGAACGGTACAGCCCCGAAATCAGCAAGGCTTGTATTGTTCAATCGGAAATTACGGATAATTTAACCTCATTCGGACGGGAAACAATCATTGATCATCTCACTTCTGCCGGCATTGATGCGAAAGATCCGTGGATTTCTCAGGATAATCTGAGGCTTTATTTTACCGAACAGACAGCCGCCGGTATAAGCATGATCAAGATGGCTCATCGCCTGGATATTCATTCCCCCTGGTCCGTGGAAACCAGTTTTCCCGAACTGAACAGTTGTGGTGCAGCATCAGCCCCCTGTTTATCGGCGGATGAATTGATGCTTGTTTATGCTTCGAAAAATTATGACATTCCATTCAGTCCTATCGCGTACTGGAATTTTAATGAATCGTCCGGTACTACTGCGGCGGATACTTCGGGAAATAATCGCCAAGGCACTCTCATGAACATGGATGATACGGACTGGATCAGTGGAGCCAACGGCAATGCTCTTAACTTCGATGGAATAGATGATTATGTTACTGTTTCCGGTTTTACAGGAGTCAGCGGATCATTGCCAAGAAGCTGTTCGGCCTGGATTAAAAAATCGGATACAAATGAGGCTATGATTTTATCTTGGGGAGAACCCGTCCGAGGCAAAAAATGGATGTTTCGCGTTGGCACAGCAGGCAATCTTGAAGTCGCCCTGTGGGATGGTTTGATCCAGGGCACCACGGTAATTAACAATGGCCTCTGGCATCATGTTGCATCTGTTTATTCAAATACCGATATCAACAAAGATGGAACTATTGACTTAAGAGATGTTCAATTATATGTCGATGGTCAACTGGAACAAAATGCAATAGTGAAGAACTATGACCCCGTTCTGGGTATTCCCGGTGTACAAACTGCAGCAACTCAGAATGTTCTGATTGGCGCCAGAATAGGCGGCATCAACTGGGATTCTTACTATCAGGGTGCAATGGATGATGTTCGCATTTATGATTGCTCCTTAGATGCCAATGATATTTCCATATTAGCCGGAAAAGCAAATAGCTCTTCCCTCTATATCGCCGCACGACTCAATACCAATGAGTCATTCTCAGATATTCGTCCCTTAACAGAACTGGATGCGGCAGGTGTGGAAGATAATCCAATGCTGTCTCCGGATGGATTGACTTTATACTTTACTTCCAACAGGCAGGATGATCAAAAGTGGAGTATTTACAAATCATCAAGAACCTCGGTTACCGAGCCTTTTATGCTGGAGGGCCCGCTATCTGTAGGGAATGATCTGGACAATGATTGCACTCCCTTTCTTTCGGCCGATGGCAGTAAAATCTATTTCTACCAGGATACTGTACAGAAAAAGGGATTGTGGTTCAGCGAACTTACAGAAGACAAAACTCCCTGCGAGCCTCAGTAGTCGGACAATTCTCTGAGAACAAATGATAATACAAAAAGCCCCATGTTTGCATGATGCAGACATGGGGCTGAGAATTTTGGCTATTGGAGATTAATTACCCGGAGATGGGGCAGCG
This sequence comes from Phycisphaerales bacterium UBA7708, assembly GCA_002482415.1. Classification (GTDB taxonomy): domain Bacteria; phylum Planctomycetota; class Phycisphaerae; order Sedimentisphaerales; family Anaerohalosphaeraceae; genus Anaeroglomus. Next base: position 10,579 of record DLFY01000309.1, on the reverse strand, counting down.
TCGCGCCAGTTGGCGGGGTCATTGCCGCTGGCGGCGGAATCCGAAGACACACGTTCCAGAGACTTGCCCAAACCATCAGCCTGGACCGGCCAGGGTGAATACGTACCATAGTCGATTTCATCCACCTGAACCCAGGAAACCAGATCTCCTGGCATATCCGGCGCCTGCGGTCGTTCGAGGGCCAGCCGCTCACCACCATTGGACAACGCCCCTACATAAGGCCCGAAAATATTCACCCCGGGCGTCAGAGAGGTCGCACCATAAGCCGTCTTAAAGGCTTCCAGACGGACCGTATCTGCCGGGTCGAAAGGAACCACGAGCAGCCGATGCCCTGCAGCCAGCGATACACCGGCCGGGAAGACATAAGACACGGCATTATCCAGATGCCATGAACCGTCGGCATTAGCCAGCAGGATCGATGCACCAGTAGGATTATACAGTTCAATGTATTCATCATTAGCCGAACCTTCCAGCGGATGATACATCACCTCTGAAATCACTACATCCTGAATGGGGGTCTGATTGGCAGCATTGCGTGAGGGAGGCATGGTAAACCAGTAGTCACCCCCGTCGGGATAACGGCCCAGCGAAACACCGTTTTCCTGTCCTTTGAATCGGATGCAATCAACGATGCGGTCCTGGCTGGTGCCGGGCAGATAGGACACAAAGACCTGCTCGCCTGCCTTATCCAGACCAAAGCCCTGCGTAATGGGGCTGTGAAAGCCGCTGACTTCATCGTAACCGATACGCCCGCCGGCAGCGAGAGTCGATGCGGGTAACGGCCATTTTTTAAGCTGGTCGATATCGTCGGACAAATACCAGTTCCCATTGAGAGAAACAGCGGAATCCGACACATTGAACAACTCGATATAATCATTGGAATCATATTCGGGGCGGGCCGGATTCGAATAGTCCGTATGAGCAATCACCTCATTGAGCCGGACATTGACGATGGGTGCAGGGTCATCCTGCCCCGGAGAACCGTGACGATAGGTGCTGGCACGCCAGTTTCCGCCGTAATCGAGCGTCCCAAGGGGCTGTTCTTCGAGGGCATAATCCTTAACGACCAGAGAGTGCCCCCCGCCGTCGGCGGCAGCCGGCCAGCCGAGACCGTCATTGAAGGCAAACTTCACAATGGTACCGTTCCAGAAATCACTGAACAGCAGGGTTTCGCCGGAATTGGACAATCTGCCGGAATACTGGCCGGCAATCCGGTCGGAAACGCCTGTGCCGTAACGGGACTCGAAGGCGGCCTTGTTCTTGACGACCAGGACATACTGGCCTGCACCGAGTGTACGCAAGGCTGTGGGCGACGTGGCAAAATCAAAGGTAATTCCATCGCTCATAGTGACTGAACTCAGGGATATCGTAGTGGAGCCGATGTTTTTAAGCTCGATGAATTCGTATTCCTGGCTGTCATAGGCGCCGGCGATATCCGGTGCGGGATTATACATCAATTCAGTAATGCGGAGGGAATCAAGGACTCCACCGGACAGGGGCTGACCGGTGACGAATTCCACCGGGCTGGACCAGTGGCTCCAGCGGCCGGTATTGTCCTTCATCCGGCAGCGGACACGGTAGGTCCTGTCGGGCTTGACGACACTGCCGGGAATGGCAGCCGTACTGCTGAAAGTGGTCTGTTCAGCGCTTTCCCAGACGGCATCAATTTCATATTTGCCCGGGGTCACACGAAAAGCATAAGACTCTTCATAGAAGGGATCAGGACCAATCTGCGGGGCCAGTTCGGCAGTGACGCTGACATCGATCGAAAAATCAGAACTGTCTCTGCTGGACTGAATCGCCTGGACTGCAATGGTGTTGGTCCCGTTGACCAGATAATTGTATGGGGCCGTCAAAACGACGGTCTCGTAACTGGTTGCTTCATGATTGTAGGCAATCGCCTGGTTGTAGGCAATAAAGCCATCCGGACAATGCGGACGGCTGACTTCAGTACCATTAATCCAGATGATGCAGCCGTCATCCACATAAACACGAAGCGTCAGGTTCTGAATTCGGCCGACATCAGAGACATCAAAGGTATTTCTGAGGTAAACCGTATAATACGATTTATACATATCGACTAAATTGGTATTATCATCATTATCCCCTATGCCGATACTGGTCTGGCCCGTCGCCCAGTCATTGTCATTAAAGCCGGACTGACGCCAGCTTTCGACCGGCGAGGACGGCTCCGCGGTCCCCTTGAAGTATTTCCAGGTCGTCTGCTGGGGGATCAGCGTAATCGGGGTGGGTTCGGTACTGCCCCCGCCGGCGGCAATGGTCGGCAGCGGCTGTTTGCTGTAGGGACGCACTTCGGCGATCCGCCATTTCATCGCGGCAAATGTTCCCGCCCCCTGCGGATCGCTGAAGGCCGAGGTCTGGAACCGCAGGTCATTGGTCGGATAACCGGCGGAGCCGATATACGACACCGTCGGTTTAGTGGGAATGGAAGCATCCACCGCTTCGGCGGTTAATGCCTTGACCCCATAGGTGTAGCCGTTGTTATATCCGATCGGGGAAAGGACGGTTTTATAATAGGTCATCATACCCGCCCAGTCCTGGGTGCCCCCATACGCACTGGTCAGGAATTCGTTATTGGCATACCACTGGCCTTTCTTGTTAATGCGGGGATGATAATCCCACATCGCACGTTCGGCCTCGATAAACGATTTAGCGGCATTGGAGTCGCTGATTACGGCGGCGATTTCGTCGACCACCTGTCCGGCCTGCTCGGGATTGAACAGCAGGTCCAGCAGCTCGCGGCATCGGTTCTGATACTCAATATTGGCTTCGGTGTAACTAAGCACATATTTCCAGTGTTCCCAGTCCGTATAGTGCGTACCCCACTCGAATGTCAAATCAACATCCCAGGGCAGCATCATCCACTTGCCCAGAACAGGATTGCTGTAATAAATGCAGTTGGCTTCCGGACGACGGTCGGAATCATTAATCGCAATTCCCGTCGCCTTGGAACTGTAATAGGTCTGCAGATCGGTATTGGCCTGCCACCAGGACAGGGGCTGATAGGGATTGGTCTTGTTATAACCGGTCGAACCGCTCACAAAGGAAGCGATATCAGAGTTATCCTTGACTTGCGTGGCGCCCTGATTTTTTTTATCATAGCCGCTGTCCATGCGATAAAGATTGCCGTCGGGCAGGCCATGCTCGTCGAGGAATGCGCCGTCCGGATTTTCGATGGCCAGATACAGACCCCAGTAATCGCCGACATACTGGGTAGAGCCGATTTCAGCCGCAGCATCAATAATGCGGAACTGGAAATAATTCGTATTGCTGGCGGGAACGCCGGCCATGTTATACAGGCGATAGGCCAGTGTTTCATTCAGGAACAGCCCGCCTGCCCCCTGATCCCAATTGCCGGGATGCGGATACTGCCACCATGGACAGCCGCCCATACCGACATTCATCTTGTCCCATTTCTCGGCATATAAATTACCGTAATTGTCACGGGCCTGGAAGTAATGACCCCGTTTAAAGTCGAATTTCCATTTATTCTTGCCCCAGTTGAAAGTCGAAGCCTGGCCGCGAATACGGTAGTGAATGTTGTCATAGACTTTGCCATCATAGACCAGCGTGCCGCCGAAATGATACTGGGTATCATCCCAGGAACTGTTATACTGACAGGTCAGGACATCGGTTTCACGCGCAATCAGATGATATACCGGCAGCGACCGCATCACAACCGGATCGAAATTCTGGACAACATTCAGAGGAGCACTGCCGCCGGGATTGATTGCACCGCTCCAGGCGGGCACCCCATCATAAACAAAATAGGCAAAGTTGGGCTGCGGGTCATCGGTATAGGGAACACGCAGGCTCAAACCGGTCTTATCCGTCACCGTAATGCGATATCGAATCAGGCGACGATGCACCTGCACGGATGCCGGCAGTTGCACGGTATAAATATCATCACCGGCGGTGACATCACCATTCTGTCCGTTATCGAGCATGGCAGCCGTCGTCCAGTTGGCAGCATTTTCATACTCCGCATTCGGCAAAGTCGGAGTGGTTGTATTTTGATTCGGCAGCGTAATCGGGATATAACTGCCTGGATTCACCACTTGATAGTGCAGATTCACCGAAGCCACGCCATCCGGATCAGTGACTTTCGCGGTCATGGTGACCACCTGGGTACTTTTAGGCGACTGCGGTGAATGATTGACCTGCCGAATCTGCGGCGGGCAATTCTCAGCCACAACGGCGGTGTTCAGATCACCGGGTGTGGGATAGGCACTGCGCCAGCTTCCGGCCAGATTGTTATCCAGCGTCGGATGAATCAACTGGATGGAATGGCCGGTACCTCCGGGAGCCACATCCGGCACCGCGTCGCCGACTGTCGGCCAGGGGAAGCCCAATACATAATCCACCCGATCAATGGTTTTGCCCTTTGCATCGCACAGTTCGATGTTTTCACCCTCGTTATTAAGCGAGCCGGTAAACGGCCCCATCACCAGATTGGCCGGAGTGCCGTATTTCTTGGAAAGGGTCACCGGGCTATAGGCCAGGCTCGAATCTTCAGCAACCACCAGGTACGTTTCGGCCGGGAAAATTGCGCCCTGCGGGAAGGTATAGTCCACCCCATCGCAGAAACGCCAGCCGGAAATATCCACATCAAACGGGCCGGTATTATACAATTCAATAAATTCAACCAGTTCGGTTTTGAGATCCGGATTATAGTGGATTTCATTGATGATAATGGTGGATTCCCCCTGCCGCTGCCAGTTGGATGAAATCACCGCCATATCCGAAAGATTCACGCCATCCTGACCGACCAGATCGGCACAGGTAGTGGGGAAGCCATCGCAGCCAAACGGATTAAGCCATTGCTGAGCCATCAGCAGAAGATCGGCCAGCCCCACAACGCAGTCACCGCTCAGATCCCCGTCCGGACAGGCATCCATCCGCTGACGCGTGGCAAACTGCCAGACATCGCCCTGCACGGCAAGCTGACCATTGACATATTCATCCGCACGCCAGTAATAGGTCGTCAGTTCATACGGGGTGGGATAATTCGGGTACATCGGCGTTGTCACTTCCCCCAGATACGACAGCGGAAACTGCGTGCCGGCATACACCTTGTAGGACGTCGCCCAGCTATCGCCTGACCAGATGAGATTCTTGTCCGACATCGGCAGATTCTCTGTGCCGTTTGCGGGGCTTGGATCGGAAGTTTTGCCGCCTATTGTAAAGGTCCAGACATCCCCATAGAAAATATTGCCTTCTACAAGCGTATCGACTCGCCAGTAATAGGGGGTCATATAATCCAGCGTGCCGGGATTAAACGGCGGATGAACATTCGTCCATTTGGGATTGGACGCGACATCGGAATTGGGACCGAAATAAAGGTTATAGGTCGCACTTTCGACAGGAGGTTCCTGCCAGCTCAGTTCGGGATCCGGGTGGATGCGGACAGCACCATTGGCCGGGACGGGGGTGTTCGCCAGAACCGCCGCCCTGATTTGGACATTATCGATATACATCTGGCTGTCAATCGTGCCCATGCTCTTGAATTCAAGCCATAAGGCATCCGTTGTGGAACGACCGGTCCCTGTAGTCAGAAAAACATGGCTTTCGAGGGTTGCGACATCCAGGCCGCCAAAATCGGGGGTAATGGTCACGCTGTTAATCATGGTCGCACCAATGGCCGTCAGCGACACACCATCGGCAGCGCTGGCCGCAGTACCACCTGCCCAGAGGGCAATTCGCATCGGGAAAGCCGCCTTGCCGGCACGTTTACCGAAAAGAAAAATCACTTCGCACCCCATATTTTCCGACCAGGTTCCGACCTGCTGATAAATCAATCCCGTATTGGGATTTGGTGCATTTCCAACAAATCCTGCCCAGATATTGCCATAGGGAGTCAGAGGAAGCCCGTTGCCGGCCGGCCCGGTGGAATATTCCACCCAGCCGCTGATATCATGCCAGTTATTGAAAGTATAAGTCACAGCTCCCGGCGCGAGGGGGTTATCTTCAAAGCTCGCGTTTTGGAGCGGCGGATCAAATAATCCGCCCCAGGCCGTTACATAACAAAATAATAAGGTAACAAGTCCAATATAAAACGGCCGATTCATATTAATATTCATCTTTTTTCCTCTATGCAGAAATCAATGAATTTGTCCTGCCGGACTATGTCTAAATAAAAGCAATAAAGTCCCCTCATTAATACGTCAAATTTATCCCTAAAGTTGACCGAAAAAACACGAAATCAGGAAAATCCCGCCAACAAG
>DLFY01000309.1:0-4306 GCA_002482415.1 Phycisphaerales bacterium UBA7708 | reverse complement strand
CCCGCCGTAAATCCTGTTCCAATCTATGATTAACTGTGTTTGCGACGAAGCACCAGGCCGCCCAAAGCCAGCAGCACCATGGTTGCCGGTTCCGGAATGGCTGTGATTTTGAAAGCGGCAATAGTCGCCCGATTGGCACTATCACGTGCCAGAGGATCTATAACCAGCGTGCTTGCCGACAGGGCACCGGAATCCACAAATGCCCGAAGACCGCCATCGGTCGTCCAATGGTTTGTTTCCTGGACCGTTTCAAGAATCGAAGTGCCATCGGTCAGGTCAACTCCCATAAAACCCGAGCCATTATCGGTGCTGTGATAGATGCGGACGCTGTAGCTCGTTGCACCGATAGAGGTCAGCCACTCTCCCAGACCCGAAACGGTAATCAGGGCACCGTTCCCGCCGTCATCCAGATAGACCCGGTAGAGCTGCTGTTCGCTTGTATCTTCGTAGCCGCCCGCCCAGGTATTGGGGGAACTCCAGGTACAAGTCACCAGGTCATTGCTTCCACGGACTACGACACTGCCGTTGCTGGCGCTATCCCAGTTCCACAGCGGCCAGGAATCGGTCCAGTTGTCGAAGCCGTCAGCGGTTTTACCTTCCATGTGGGGTTTATCCCAGGCGTCACAGAAATTCACCCCAATCACATTTCCGGCACTGACCAGGCCGGACGTGATGACCAGCAAGGCCAACACCATCACATAACATTTGCTTTTCATCTTACCTTCTCCTAACAAAATTGATTAATCAAACACATTCGACCGCGATACCATACACGGTCCTCATTTTCACCCTGTTGTTTTCAAAAACTTCGATGGATCCCGGGGTCGCCGAGACCCATCGAAGCATATTCCAAATTGAACACTTTACAGCCGGTATCTTACGGACAGGCCGAGGTGGGGGCCAGAGCACAATCCAGCCAGTTATCCAGCACGTCCAGCAAGTCTGCCATATCCAGGACACAGTCGCCATTGACGTCATATTCCGGAATGGCGGTGCAAACGTATCCGGCGTAGAGATATTCCACATCGTTCGCGGTCAACGCACCATCGAAGACACAGAAATCATCCACCCAGCCTTTTAACTGACCCGGCACGCCGCCATACACCACCAGCAGACCGCTGTTGATCTTGAAGGCATTTTCAGTCGTATCGGCCAGCGTTAAACCGCTCTTGGTTGAAACGGCATCGCCATTGAAATACATGACGCCTGTCTTGGATGTCGCATCATAGCTCAGAGTCAGCATCTGCCAGTCGCCGTCGATCAGCGGCGTTTCCGGCCAGAAACCGTCGGTGCCGACTTCAAACTCCAGAGTACCGTTAATCCAGCTTGCGAAATAACGGTCTGTGGCATCATTGCCGTTCTCTTCGGCGCCGGTTCCATCGCAATCGCCAAAGCCGGCAATATTCGTCAGGGCAGGCTTGCCGTCAAACTTCACCCACAGATTAATCGACCAGGACGAGGTTCCCTTGAAGATATCATCCACAGGCTTGCCCGTCAGATTGACATCGAGAGCCTTGACAAATGCATCCGCACTGCCGGGCAGATAGAGAGCATGGTCGCCCGCTTTGCCGGAATGTCCATTATTGGATGCCCAGACTGCGGCGGTACCCACCGTACCGGCAATTCCGTTTCCGGACGAATCCGAAGCGGTAGAACCGGAGGTTTCATTGAACTGCCAGAAGACCACCTTTTTCGAGATGGACAGGCTAACGGCATTGGTATCCTTGGGCCCGGTCGCATTGGTTACCGTGCAGTAGTACTGCCCTTCGCTGGCGGCGGTCACACTGTAAAGCGTCAGAACCGGCCCTGTGGACAGAACTGTCGGGCTGCCGACAGCTTTCCACGCATAGGACAAGCCCGACGCATTGCCTGTCAGCGGATTGACGGCAGTCACACTGAAACTGGCATCCATCCCATCGACCGTCGTGACGCTCTGAGGCTGACCGGTGATGTCCGGCAGCGTTCGGATGCTTCGGAAAGACCACACCAGACCCTGAATGGTATTGGCGTCCGCCGGAGCAGTGCCGGAATTATTGACGCTTTCATCGACAACCCAGAAATACTCTTTGTCTTTTTCCAGGCTGATGCCGCTGTCTGCGGGATTATACGATTCATTGCCCTTGGCTTTCAAGCCGCGATAGACGCTTGCATTGCGGGCAGAAACCAGGGCCTTGCTTTCAGCAAAGTAAACATGGTGTCCGGTCGTATTGGGATCACTGCCTGCCGTCCAGGTCATGACTTTATCCAGGGCCACGTCGAGTGCGCCATCGGCCGGGTCGGGATTGCGTGCGACAAAAAGCTCTTCGATGATCACGGCAGTGATGCATCCACGCAGCGTGCCGCTGTTTCTTTGTGCCACGATGCTCAGCGTTGAACCCGAGGTGACATACGTGAAGTAGTTGCCGACCTTCACGCCCGGCACGATTTCCGTCCACCATTCACCATTATTGGTGTTATTGTTATTGATTGTTCCATACGCGGTGGCAGTCGTCGAAGCATCGCCGCCAAACGCCCATTGCCCATTGATCCTGCAATTGCGGTACTGGAAGGTGGGCGGTGTAGATCCCTGATTCTGGTCTGATGCAATCAGTACATACACCCGATATACCGGATAGGGGACATTGCTGAATGTAATCACAGGACCATTGCCGTTTCCGCTGTCCCAGTCATCCAGATAGCCAACGGACAATCTATGCTCATCGTCGCCTGTGCCGTCGTTATTCCAATAGGTATTGGCGCTATCCCATTCCACGCTGGCGCCGGTATCTGTTCCGGTTTGATCAATCAATCCCGTCTTGGTGCCTGTGACCAGATCGCCTGTGGCACGTGTGTCAGTCGTATTCCAATACGTACTGTCGGTTTTGAGCGGCCCAATGAGTGATCCGCCGGCAAATGGCTGATTACCTGAATTTTCACTGAAATTCAGCGAGATCGTCCCGGCCCAGGCCCCCCCCGCTGCGAAAACCAAAGTCAACGCAATGCATAATAGTTTTATCTTCATGGTTATTTCTCCTTAATATCGTTTTAATTGTCTGAAGTTCACATGTCGGATGTCATAAAGGCAAAAACGCTTTATGCCATTAGGGACACGTTGACTCCGGTACGCGGTTGCAGGTTAACCATTTGTCAGCAATGGCGGCAAAGTCATAAAGGTTGACGATACAGTCCGGCGTTCCGTCAGGCCCGCTGACATCCATCGGATATTTCTCAAGGCAAACCGTCATGCCGGGATTAAAATCGGTCCATAATAACGCCGCAGTATAATCATCCACAGGATAACTCCAGATACGGATGTCATCGAGGAGACCGCTATAGGGCGAAATCGTGCTTGTCGATACTTCTTCACCGAAAATCAGGGCTTTGGGATTGGTCGCTACCGCACCGGTATTGGTGGTCTGACCCTTCAGGGCGCCATCCACATAGACCTTGCCCACTTTGGTCGCGGCATCATAGGTACCAGTGACCAGATGCCAGTTATTGTCATCGACATCGGTGCCTGATCCCAGGTCATTAAAAGACTGACGCAGTGTATGAACCGCCTGGCCTGCGGGCTGATGGGTCAGAATAAAGCCTTTCCAGTCCGCTCCGGCTTCGCGCTGCTGCTTGGAAACAAATGATCCCCAGTCGGCACCGGTTTTGGGCGGCATATTCACCCAGACGCTGACGGTATAACCGCGCGGATAGAAATTGAAGAAGTCCACACTGTTGTTGACGGTCACAATATCATCGATGCCGCCAAAGAACTGCAATGCCCCGCCGTCTTTGCCGACTGCGACAAAATTCGGATCGGCAGAGGTGCCGTCATGAGCCGCTGCACCGGCAATCTCTTGGTCAATCGAGTCTTCCAGATTGCCGTCGAGTTTCCACCAGCCAACCAGACGTTCAGTCAGTAGCTGAGCCGAGGCGGACGTTGCCGGCTGATTCAGACTGTTATCAGCCACACAATAATAGAAGCCTTCATCAGCCAACTGGACATCGAGAATTGTCAGTGTCGCGGTCTTCTCGCCTGTATACAGCGCAGGGGCGGCCGCCAGGGCAACGCCATCCTTATACCATTGATAGGTCGCAATATTAATGCCAGTGACCGAGAACTGTGCCTGTGCCGTACCGGCGGGAACCGTCAAACTGACCGGATTGGTTTCAATACGCGGTGAAGGCGGCTGAGTCTTGAACCACCATGCATCCCCCGTGTGCACGGTGGGAGCTCCGGGCAGATTGGGTTCGAGGGCATCGACTCGCCAGTAATAGGTCGTGCTGTTGACCAGTTCGGGATCATAGAAGAAATCAGCGGCATCGGTCGTGGTCG
>DLFY01000238.1:2072-7007 GCA_002482415.1 Phycisphaerales bacterium UBA7708 | reverse complement strand
CCAGAACAGCTTGTACAAGACCCTGTGCGTTGCATACCGGAATCACGATTTCCGACCGACTCTTCGGATCGCAGGCAATATGGCCGGGGAATTGGTGTACATCCGGCACGACAATCGGTTGATTCTGATTGACTCCCGCCCAGCAGACGCCGGTGTTGGTTTTGAGTTTCTGACAGGCCAGTGTACCCTGATACGGCCCGACCAGCAATTGCCCATCGACCAGGCGGTAAAAGCCCACCCAGTAAAAATGACCCATCTTGTGATACAGCAGGGCGGCTGCGGTGGCCATCCGGCTGATTGGATCTGATGTGATTGAATACAGCTCCGCCAGTTGATTCAAGAGGCGTTCATATCGTCCGGCTTTTTGCTGGGCTTGAAGAGGGCTCATTTGTAATCCTCGATTGCTTTGTGAATCCGCCGGATGGCTTCCTGCAGTGTGGACTGTGTACAGCCGTAATTGATTCGCAAAAAACCCGGACCGTCGAACTCCGCTCCATCGGAAAGCCCCACACCGGCCTGTTCAAAAAATTCAACCGGCCTTTCATGCCCCAGCGGGCGGGTATCCATCCACCCAAGATATGTTGCCTCCGGGGTGTCCATGTTCAGGCAGCCGGTTTCTGCAATCGTCTGACAAAGCATATCACGATTGTGCCGCAGGTAGGCAATCAGACGCTTATGCCAGGCCTGTCCCTGTCCAAACGAAGCCAGTGTGGCCAGATAGCCGATGGCGTTGACATGGGGGACGATTCCAAATGTGGCCTTGCGAAACCGATGCCGCAACTGCGGATTGGGAATAATCGCCATCGCACAACTCAGCCCGGCGACATTGAATGTCTTGCTGGCCGCCATCAGGGTAATCGTATGGCCGGCCGCTGCTTCATTCAATGTGGCGGTGGGAATATGTCGGCGCGATTCGTCCAGAACCAGGTCGCAATGGATTTCATCCGAACAGATGACAATGTTGTGTTTCAGGCAGACTTCGACGATGGAATCCAGTTCCTGCCTGTCCCAGACCCGGCCGGTGGGATTGTGCGGACTGCACAAAAGCAGCAGGGTGGTTTTGTCGGTGATGGTGTCTGTGAATCGCTCGATATCCATTTCATAACGGCCGTTGCGATGCGTGAGGGGGCAGCGGAGCAATTCCCGCTGGCTATACTCCGGCGCCGAAAGAAATGGCGGGTAGATGGGCGTAAACGAAGCAATCTGTTCATCCGCGGCGGTCAAGCCGCGACACACCACATTCAGCCCGCAAACCAGCCCAGGCAGCCATACAATCCAGTCCTCCTGGATTTTCCAGCCGTGCTGGCGATCAATCCACTCTGCAGTGACCGCGTTTAATTCCTCGGGCCTGACCGCATATCCGAATACCCCGTGTTCGGCACGCTGACGCAATATCTCAATGACCGCGTCCGGGCTGCGAAAGTCCATATCCGCCACCCACATCGGCAGAATATCGCGGCTGTTGTATTTAGCCCATTTCAGGCTGTCTGACTGGCGCCGGTCTATCGGTGTATCAAACCAGGGATCGTTGTGATTCATTCGGTTTTGTCTGCGTGCAAAGGCTTAGTATTTTCGCGGCGGACGATTCTGATAGTTGCTCCGGCGGAATCCGTTTTCCCCGCCGTTGGAGGCACCGCCCGCTGCCGGTGCTCCGGCGGAAGCCGTCGATGAGGAGGCAGAACCATCTTCCAGTTTCCCGAATATCATCCGCCCGGCGGAGGTCTGCAGGGCGCTGGTCACTGTAAAGTTAATCATCTGGCCGATACGGTCATTGCCGCCTTCCACCACGACCATGGTGCCGTCTTCAAGATACCCGACACCCTGACGCTGGTCTTCACCCATACGGATGATCTTGACCTGCATGGTTTCGCCGGGCAGGGTCACGGTTTTCAGAGAATTGGCAAGATCATTAATATTGACTACATCCACGCCGCGCAACTGTGCAACCTTATTCAGATTGTAATCGTTGGTAACTAATCTGCCGTTGCAGTTCTTGGAAAAGGCCACCAGCTTCTGGTCCACGCCTGCCTTTTCTTCGATACCCGGCGGGGGAGTGTCATCCACGATGACCTCAACGGATGGATTATGCTGGAGTTTGTTGAGCATATCCAGCCCCCGGCGTCCGCGATTGCGTTTCATCTTGTCACCAGAATCCGCGATAAGCTGGAGTTCGTTGAGCACAAAACGAGGCACAATCAGCGGTGAGTCAAAAAATCGCGTATTGGCGATGTCTGCAATACGCCCATCGATAATCACCGATGTATCCAGCACCAGCGGACGCAGGCCCTTAATCTGGCGGGAAAACTCAAGATAAGGAATCACAAACCGAAAATCATCTTTGGTCCGAACCACAATACTGATCGTCAGGTAGCAGATGCACATCCCGGACATCCAGATAATCATACGCAGGGTCAAATCCTGTAATTGGAGGTTGTAAATCTCGTTAACCATCTCAATGACCCGGGTCATCGCCCAACTGATGAGAATTCCAACCAGAAGGCCGAAGAAAATGCCCGCTAAAGCGGACAACGATTTTTTGGGAGTCAGCCATTCAGTCGCAATCGTGATAATACAGATTGCCAACCCGACGATAAAGACATTGATATCTTGCTGGCTCTTGGCCGTTTCGTTGAGACCGACCAGCAGCACAGAAGCTGCCGTCAAAAAGAATAAAAATCGGATAAAATATAATAACATTCTTCAGTCCTTTCATGAAATAACAGTGATATTAAGCTATAAAACACACCTTGTCGATAAGACTTTACAATATAACCCATCTTCCATTTTTTACAATCTTTTGCGATGATTTGATTTATCGGACTAACAATCAAACCATAATCATCTTTCTCTATACAGATTTCGTCTGATGACGGGGGGTTTCATTATTGTTTTCAGAATTGTCGGAATCATTGTATTGGCAATTAAGTTGCTGACTTGACGAGTCGATATGTTTCCAGAGATAAAAAACTAAGACTGTCTGACAGTATTTACATTTTGTTATCAAAATAGTGGAAGGAAATGGTAGATGTCACTACAGACTAAACTTCAACCGAAGGGGTTGCTGGACTCGGCTCTGGAAGCCGTGATCAATGTGGCGCGCCATAAAGGAGTGGTTTTTAATATCGATCTCGGAAGCAATTTGCCCGAGAGCTTTTATTGCGATAAAAGCAAGCTGACACAGGTCTTAGCCGCACTCAGCGATCAGGCTGTCAGGCGGACATCGCAGGGTTCGGTGACGATTCACATGATCCCCGGCGAATGCCTTGAAAATGGGACATTACGGATAGCGTTTTGTGTGGAAGACACAGGGCAGGGTGTGGACCCGGATGGGATTAGCCAGGTATTGGATATCGATATCCCTATCGGAAGCTGGCCCAAAGAATACAGCAATAATGATGCCGCCGTTGCGCTGCGAATGTCTGCCAAACTGGTTAATCTGATGGGTGGAAAATTAGAAGTCAAATGCACTTCAGGCCAAAATACCCAGTTTTTCTTCACTATTCCAGTAAAACAGGATGGAAAATTATCGAATACTCTTCAGGCCCCCATTCAGTCTGCACCTGTTGCCTCAGCCAACGTTGCAGCACGCCCCAGTGACACTCCGGCCGAGAAGTCGCAAACTGCTTGTGCAAAAGTACTTGTAATTGATGATGTGCCGGAAAACAGGGCCCTGGTTGAAATCTTACTCAAGAAAATGGGCCATAAGACCTCGTTAGTTACCAACGGTCTTGAAGCGGTTGAAATATGCAAAAAAGAGAAATTTGATGTCCTTTTAATGGATATCCAGATGCCTGTGATGGATGGTCTGGAAGCAACCCGGCAGATTCGTGCCGAGGGATTAAATACGAGGTCAACGATTCTTGCGATGACGGCCTCCGGAAACAAGTCCGATGAATTCGCCGCACTGGATGCAGGCTGTGATGATTGTCTTCCTAAGCCTGTTGATAAAAAGAAGTTAGAACGAAAATTATGGCGGGTCGTAGCTCAACTTCAGCAACTCAGTGATGCTGACCACGGCAAGAGTATCATATCGTTCCTGGAGGGGGATCCGGATTACCAGAAGGCCATTGAAACCTTTATTGAAAACCTGCCAAACCGGGTGGATGAAATTAAGACGGCCTATGAAAAAGGCGACCTGAAAGATCTTGCTTTTAAGGTCCATGCTTTAAAGGGCTTAGGCGGATTTGCCGGATTTCCGGTCTTCACTGAGAAGGCCAAGATTATGGAACAATCGATCAAGGCCAATGAAGTCGATAAGGTACAAACTCAGGTCGACGAACTGGTTCAGCTTTGTCTGCGAACGAAACTGAAAGGCGAAATACAGATGTAATATAATATCTATTTGTAGATTATATTTAGGAGGCGCAAAAGCTTTTCGTGAAAACGGAAAGCTTTTGTTTTTTTAGGAGGTATTTTTTATTTAAAGTTAATAGGTCTAAATTACCCAAAATAGTTCTTTTTATGCGAATCGGGCAAAGTTTTCGATTTATTTGGTCTTGCTTTTCGATATAATACCCATTCGAAAGAAATTAAAGCGGCATGGCAATCGAATTGCTTTTACTCATGGACGAATCAAAGGACAAAACAGCGCTGGATAAGACCAGCGATTCAGAACTTCTGGAGCGTTACCGGAAGGGAGAAGAGTCCGCGTTTCGTGAAATAGTAAGTCGATATAAAAACTCTCTTTATGCTTTTTTGAGGCGTTTTATCAGCCAGCAGGATGTGGTAGAAGACGTCTTTCAGGAGACGTTTTTACAACTTTACAGCAGCCGGGACAGTTTTGACGTGGACCGGCCCCTGCGTCCGTGGTTATTCACCATTGCAGCCAACAAAGCCAAAGATGCCCTGCGAAAAATCCAGCGGCAGGCAACCATGAGTATGGGGACCATGGCCGATGCCGGTGATGTCTCCATGGATGAGGTGGTCAATATCCTG
>DLFY01000238.1:0-2024 GCA_002482415.1 Phycisphaerales bacterium UBA7708 | reverse complement strand
CAGATTATATCGGAAATGCCGGATAATTTGAGGGAAATTTTACTTCTTGCCTATTTTGAGCAATTTTCTTACAAACATATGGCCGAGATTCTCAGTATTCCAATAGGGACGGTGAAGAGCCGACTACATACAGCAGTAGCACATTTCATGAAAAAGTGGAAAGCTGCAGACCGAGGTGACAATAACGCATGAGACTCAGTAAGGAACAACAGCAGATAATATTGGACTTTTATTTTCGCTGCGGGACGGAAGATGATATTGCCCGCGGACGCGATTTAATTGCCTCCGATGCTGAGGCGGCACGCCTTTACGACGGTCTTGAATCGACATTAACGGAGTTGGATAGTATAAAATACGAGCCTTGTCCTGATAATCTTGCGGAATTGACCATTGCCAAGCTCAAACTGGCGGCATCATCATGCAAACCAGGACAATCCAATCTCGAACGGCTTCTTGCCGCTGAACAGCAAAAACCCGCCTTTACGCCTGCCGAACAATCGCGAAAAAGTCCTGTATTCCCACGGAAATTCTATGATATTATGGCCGCTGCTGCGGCTATGATTTTAATTGCCGGTGTGGCTTTTCCCACGTTTGCTTCCATGCGCGCTCATAGTCAGCGGGTCACCTGTGAGGCAAATATGGCACGGGTCGGCCAGGGATTGAGCAGCCTGATTCGGGATAATGAACGCCTGTCTGGAGTCAAATTGGCCGCTGGTTCTCCCTGGTGGAAGATTGGGGATCAGGGCAGTCAGCCCCAATCCAATACCCGGGTCGCCTGGCAGCTTATTAAGCAGGACTATGTCAAGCCCGAAACGTTCATTTGTGCCGGCCATAAGGGCGGCCAGCCCGTCACCTCCCAGCAGCTTCTTGAGCAGCTCCACGATTTCCCCTGCCGCAACAACATCAGTTACAGTTTTATGATTATTTGTGATTCTATGGGTTCCATGGAAGGAAAATCGCGTCGTATCATTATGAGCGATATGAACCCTGTATTCAGACGGATACCCGAGTGCGGCAACAGGCAGTATGACAGACTCAATGAATTTGAAAAAGTGCTGCTGACCGACCAGCTCAAGAAGATGAGCAGTCCCAATCATGGCACACGCGGGCAGAACGTGCTGTACTGTGACGGCAGTGTGGAATATGTCAAGCAGCGTATTGTAAATGGGGATGATATTTTTACCGTCCGGGGTGTGGAAACCTACACCGGGACCGAGACGCCCCGCGATGAAAATGATGTTTTCCTGGTACCATAAGGCACTGGATTTCCCCTCAAAGCCGTTCAAACGTAATTATTCACGTCAACCTCAAAAAAACCTCTTTCTGTATTGCATCCCTCTTATGCCCCACGTATGATATACCCAACGGGTATGATTATTCCGCGAGAAAAAGAAGCAAGTGGTTGAAGCTGCTATACTTAGCCGCGACGAAACGGAAAATTTCAAGTAGAATCAGTATATACCCAACAGGTATGATGGTATGTGCCTGTAAGAGTATGTTTTATACGGGATTCGGATATGGAAAGGATTGCTGTGGTTCAACCCTGGTTTGTGTCGAACAAAAGTCTGCTGATTTTCTGTGCCATGACGCTGGGATTGGGGTACGGTTATGCATGTGGGGCGGACTCCGCCAAAACCATACGTCTTTCAGCGATGGATTTATCCCTTATGGAAACCGGCTGGGGACAGGCTCAGGCCGACCGGAGCGTTGACAGAAATCCCCTGACAATTGCCGGCACGCGGTATGCACACGGTGTGGGCACCCACGCCGAAAGCAGTTACATCGTGGCGGTCAACGGGGCGACGCGATTCTCGGCCAGGGTCGGTGTGGATGATGAAGTTCGCGGCAATCCCGCATCGGTGGAGTTTGTGATTGTCGTCGATGGAAGGGAAACGTTTCGCAGCGGGATTATGAAGCCCGGGATGGCCGCCAAAGAGGTCGATATAACGCTGGCCGGTGCCAAAACGATGGAACTCATAGTCACCGACGGCGGGGATGGGGTTTCGTATGACCATGCAGACTGG
>DLFY01000130.1 GCA_002482415.1 Phycisphaerales bacterium UBA7708 | reverse complement strand
CTGCCGTAGTCCGGGGCCTGCACTTCCGCTGATTCAGAAAAGGCCATCGAACCCGCCAAACACAATCCCGCCAGAATAATCCGGCATATCCTTCCAGCCATTGTCGCTCTCCTATGCGATTTATCAGTAACCCTGGTCCCGATACACAGGACGCTTTTTCTGCTGCCCGACGAAAGGTCCGCCGGGCGCAACCGTTATTGTTTCATCAAGGCGATGATTTGATCCAAATCGTTGGGGGCCTGCACCGGGGGATTGGCAAACGGCCCCTGCTTTTTGCTGTGGTAGTTGACCGTGGCATCCGGGTCCTTGAGGACATGGCCGGTCAGAACACAGGCAACACGGGCGTTTTTGTCAATCGTGCCGTCGGCCAGCAGGTATTTGAGGCCTGCAATCGTCGCCGCGGAGGCCGGCTCACAGCCCAGGCCGTATTTGCCAATCTGGGCCTTGGCATCAAGAATCTCGGCATCCGTCACGGAGCGGACGATGCCGTTGCAGACATCCAGCGCCCGCAGGCATTTTTTGAGATTGACCGGCCGGGAAATTTCAATCGCCGAAGCAATGGTGTGCGGCTTGTAGCCGGCCGCATCGAGTTTGGCGTAATAAGCATCGATTTTGGCATTATCCACGTGGCTGTTATTCCAGCGGAGTTTGTGATCGTTAACCAGTTCGGTCAGTGTATTGGCGCCGGCGGCATTGATAATAGCCAGACGCGGGACGCGGTCGATCAGGCCGAGCTGTTTGAGTTCCATGAAGGCCTTGCCGAACGAGCTGGAATTGCCGAGGTTGCCGCCGGGGACGACAATCCAGTCGGGAACCTGCCAGTTCAGGCCTTCAAGAATACGATACATGATGGTCTTCTGACCTTCCAGGCGGAAGGGATTGAGTGAATTGACCAGATAGATATTCAATTTGCGGCAGACGTCCTGGACCTGACGCATGCAGTCGTCAAAGTCGCCGCGAATCTGAATGGTATAGGCGCCGTAGTCCATCGCCTGACTGAGCTTGCCGTAGGCGATTTTGCCGTCGCCGATAAAGACCGTCGCTTTCAGTCCGCAGGCCCGGGCATACAGGGCCATCGAGGCGGAGGTATTGCCCGTCGAGGCACAGGCACTGGAAATGGCCTTGACCATTTTGGCGTGGGAAAACGCCGCGGTCATGCCGTTGTCCTTAAACGAGCCGGAGGGATTCAAGCCTTCATACTGCAGAAACAATTCTGCCGGATTCATCCCAAGCTCATTGGCCAGCCCGCAGGCCTGCTGCAGAACCGTCTGGCCTTCGCCGACGGAGACCTTGCATTCATCCGGGCAGAAGTTCAGCAGGTCACGAAACCGCCAGACGCCGGAAAAATCCAGCCGGTCGAGACGGTTGGCCCAGCGCTTGCCGAAATCGGACAGCTTGGATGGGACCGGAGCTTTATTCCAGTCATAACAGACATCCAGCAGGTCGCCGCACTGCGGGCATTCAAACATCGTCTGCATGCAGTCGAACGTCGCCCCGCAGGCGGGATTGATGCATTTCTGGTAGGAATTATTGTTATCCATTATTACTCCACAACCGTAAGTTGTCTAAAATCGAAGTTAATTTATCCTTATGCGTATAGAAAGCACATTCCTTAGAAACCCATAAACATATATATTATAAAGAGATAAGTTTTTCTTGATTATTTTTTTGTGTCTAAGCATTTCTAAGTATTTCTATTTTGCCTTTTATCGGATATTTATTGTCCACGTATATCTATTTATATGGTTATCAATAGTCTTATCATTCTTAGACATAGCAGATAATATATTCTTTATCTTATGTTTTTTTTGCGAAACAGTAAGAATATCTGATAACTTATCCCAAAGCAATCGGTCTATTTCTCTGCGTTTAGCCTGACCATATTTTCGAAGATAGTCGATTATCAGTTGTTTATAATAAGAATCGTCAAACGCACGATTTTTTATATAATCTTCTTTGGTTTCAAATATTTCTGCAACGACAGAAGAAATATATATGTTGGGGTATCGTCCTTCCACAAGCCGAAGTTTTTTTAAGTAGTTGCATTGCTCCCTGATAAGATTCTGATGTTTTTGAACTTTATCTAAAAGCATAACGTCTTCGAGTTTCAGATCAGGCTTGCGAATCAATAAGCGAGTATAGTTTTCATCCAGTATCTTGCCTTGAATTCGTACTGTTACAGAAGGTCCGTATGTATTTTGGCCTTGTGAAAATTCATAATCCGGCAGCGGAAAAAACCGCTCTCTTTGTTTTTCAAACATTTTGCGTATCCCGCTGCCAATGGTATCAATCATTTTCAATTGAACCATGGCTTGGGCAAGAAGCGGATTTCGATACTGTGCAGGCGGTGAATTCTCGGTAATCACTGCCTCAATACTGCCTGGTATAAAGCTACCCAGATTTGTAAAGATTAATTCATCCGGTTTTTCAGCAATAGAAATACGCCCCTGTAAAGTATAATCCTGATGAGCGATGCAGTTGTGCAGTGCTTCGCGAATGACATAAGGATCGTACATGGTAATTTCAGTGGGAAACAGTGTCCCGGCCGGCAGATACCGGTAGTTTAAATTCCGTATATTAGCCAGCACTTTGTCTGCCTGCAAGAGAAAGGGCGGGCCGTAATGTTTATAATCCAACTCTGTATTTTTATCGTTATAGACAACCCAGGTAATCTGAGCTTGTGAAGGCGAAAGAAAAGAGGTTGCCTCAGAACGACCCAGAAGAACTATTGCTGCCCGTGTTAATTTCCCGCGGACAGCCAATTTAATTTTATTCAGGAAAGTGATATCATCCCATTTGTCAACTTCATCCTGTTGTTCTGGATTTTTTTGCGAATAAAGCTCCCTGGCCTTCCGGATTGCATCCGGGTGTAAATCATTAACAGATGCTTCAACACAGATATCCGCCGACCAGTCTTGACGGGTGTTTTGGCTGCGAATCTGTTCGATTTCATGCAGATTTAACGGCCCCAGAGACTCTCCCTCTCTGCCGTAAAAATGTCCATCCCAGGATGTCGGTATTCCCTGTGGAGCTGGTGGAATTTCAAACAAAACAACACGACCCTGAGGAAATTGATATTCGTAAATTTCAGAAAATGTTATCCGATTATTCGTTTTACAGGCAATTTCATACTTGAGTTTATTCAGATCACCTGCAGCAGAACGGAATGAGGTTCCAATGATACGATGCTGTTTACTTTCAATTCCAAAAAGAAGCCAGCCGGATGGTTTTTGATTCAAATTCGCTTCATTACTTAATGCAGAAAAATATTGTCCCAGCCTGCCAAAATCAAAACTGGTTTGGGCCGCTTTAAACTCGACCCATTCTGTCTCATGAGGCAGCCGAAGCAGTGTTTCAATTTTTTGCTGAATTTCTTCCGGCTGCATTTAGGGCTCCTTCGACCCGGAATTCAATTGCCTCACCACTTCCGGCAAATCGGCAATTTTTTGAATCTCAATCACTCCGGCCGGGACGGTCTTGTGCCAATTGGCGTGGATGCGTTTGAAAACCGGCCTCATCCCGGCGGCAATAGAGCCTTTGATATCGGTATCGATACGGTCGCCGACAAACAGAATCCGGGCCGGTTCAACATCAATTTGCCTGGCGGCATCCAGAAAGATACGCGGGTCGGGTTTGCGATAGGGAAAATCGCAGGTGTAAAGCTGGACCGGGAAAAAACCCAGAATGCCCACCTGGGCCAGATGCCGCT
>DLFY01000077.1:823-2629 GCA_002482415.1 Phycisphaerales bacterium UBA7708 | reverse complement strand
GATCCAGCTCAACCCTGCTGGCCATAGCAAATGTCATACGCTCGAAAGCGACGACTTCATCCGGGGCGGCCGTCCCTGGCGCACCGGCAAGGGCGATTTGCTGAAAATACTTTTCGGGGTACAGGCAAAGTACTCCATTGGGTCCCATCGCAAGATAAAAATCGCCGCCGTATTCCCTGACGTCGATTTGACTGCGCAGTTTGTTGGAGATGAAAAGCCGGTTCTTTTCATCGAGCGTGTGCTCAAATTCGCCTGTTAGTAGTAACATTGTCTTTTACTCCACCGGATATATCATTTTGTGGGATACCTTACCACTTTATCCCACTGTCCGTCAACTGTAATCATCGGCAATTTTTGCCATTTCATTCGTGCTTTGGCCTTCTGATGATGACTTAAAAAAGAGTTTTACAGGTAAAGCATACTATATATTGTATATATTAACGGCAATATTAATACATATAGAACACAAAAAACCTTAAAAAATTTTAAGTTTTGCTGCTATTTACTCCCACTTTTTACCCACAAGAGGGTGTTGAGTTAATCCAAATTATATTTGCCCATATTACATCTTTTAACCTCTTATAACAAAAAAAACCCCGGTTTTAGCCGGGGTTTTGCAGCAGATCCGAATTATCAGACTTACTGATTTGGATCATTACTTATATTAACATTAACTTGAGCATCATTCCCTGTGCGGCCAAGATTAGCATTGGTTTCGTCCAGCTTTTTGTGGAAATCCGCCAGGGACATGATTTCAACATGTCCATCTAAAAAGAGCACATTGATTTTGCCATCCCTGGAACATTCAGGGGCTTCATAAGCCAAAATATTACCGATTGGGCTTTTGGTGGTCTGGCCCGGGATGTAAATATACGAAGGCCCGGTGAAATCTTTGGGTTTACGCGGCGATTCCAGCACTTTGTCGGTGCCAAGATACTCTTTAGCCGCCTCAAGATTCGGAGGGAATTTATCATCGTTATCGTCTGCATACATGATGCAAGCAATACCAATTTGCTTGAGATCACTGGCAGCGATGACGCTCTGGGCTGTCATTTTTGCTTTACTCACCGCAGGCATCAGAATCGCGACGCCCATGGCGGCTCCGGCAATCGAGGTGGCAGAGATTTCCGCTCCGCTGCCCTGATAGCGAGAGCGAATGCCGGTGTCATCCATCCAGGCATAGCTCCAGGACTGGCCCAACTGGTCGAATTTGTCCTGGATGTTGGGCAGCATGGCCGGCAGCATGATCCCCTGCCCGGCGGCTCCAGCCGTTGCCATGGGCCAGAACTGCTGGAGCTGGGCATATATCTGTTTGGCATTGACTGCGGTGTCACTGTATTGGAGATAGACCAGGTTTTTCGGCATCTTTGACTGCATCATGGCAAAGGACGTCAGCGAACGAATGGATGTTTTTTCCGGCGAGGCTGCTTTACATTGGGTTACTGCCAGATTCGTAATCGCCGGATGCGACGAAATAACCACACAATCATCCACAATTACCCAGTTGGGAACAACCTGCAGCAGCGCAACCTGGGGCAGCATCCAGGCGGTTGCGGTCAGACCGCCATCGAGCGGCTGCGGGGTAATCTTCAAGCCCTGCTGGGGGTCACCCTGAAACATCGCACCGACAGCCTGACCAAGGGCCTGCATATTCTGGGTAAACAAGGCCGGGTCTTTCAATTTGGCCGTCAGCACAAAACCTCCCATAGGCGACTGCGGCACGGTCATCGCGGGATAGGAATATCCAACCATCGGGCCATTGAGGCTCTGGAGAAATCCTTCACGCAGTTTGACATTCCACTGCCC
>DLFY01000077.1:236-794 GCA_002482415.1 Phycisphaerales bacterium UBA7708 | reverse complement strand
TCTGCATGATGAGGTCGTACATGCCGGCCATATCCACGTTAAAGCTCATGACGGTTGTGGCACGGCTATCCACCTTATCGAGCATGGCTAAATCCAGCGGCTTGATGACGGTAAAGAGTCCAGTCCTCGGGGCAGGCACTTCCAGCCATTTTTCAACAATGACATCTTTGCGGTCGAATCCGGCCCGCAGGGTCAGTGACCTGACGTTATTTAAACCCAGCATTTGAAGAACGGTCTTGAACTCGCTGAGATTATTGGTGACTTCCTGCTCGGGAGCGTCTGAATTCACCTTGACGGTTCCAATGATAGTGGTGATCATCGAACTAAACTTCTGCACATCACAATACAGGGCAGCAATATCCCCGTTATTAGCCAATTTTGACAGGGGTGTGGTTTTGGGGGTCTGTAAACGGAGTCCTTTGAGGGTATCGCCGTTTTCATCATTGACCAGGAAGACAAACGTATCCCGATACCAGCCCCATGCCACCGGCAGTTCGGATTCTTTTACGGCACGGAAGGTGAAATTGCCCATCGGCTTATCGACAACTTGTTCGGTGC
>DLFY01000077.1:0-176 GCA_002482415.1 Phycisphaerales bacterium UBA7708 | reverse complement strand
ATGGAAATTCCTGATTGGAATCGCCGACAATTTCACTGATTCCGGCCAGACGCGGACAGGCAAAGACTTCTTCCAACAGAGTTTTCATGGTCGGTATCATCTGGGCAGCCTGTGGGTCTCCCTGAGCAACGCCCTTTTCGAGTACTGCAAGAATTGAATCTTTAATCTGGGTCACG
>DLFY01000064.1 GCA_002482415.1 Phycisphaerales bacterium UBA7708 | reverse complement strand
CATTTCAGGCTGAACCAATACACTCTATGAAGCATTCTTTTATAAATTGATATTCTTCTTTCGTAAGACCATACTCAGAAACATCTTTCAATAACACTCTTATTGTCCATAGAGCCTGTCCGGGTTGTATCTTAATAAATCCAAATTTTGTAGTTGAACCCAAATCTTCATAATTTGTGGTTTTAACTTTTACTTTCAAGTTGTTTTTCTCAAGTACAGTATCACCCAATAAATTGTTAATATAGTAGCGTTTGGTCACCACCTCACCAAGAATATCTCCTGAAAGAATCATACCTTCTTTGAACTCTACAGGGTCATTACTGATCCATTTTAAAAACAACCCCGAAGGAGTATTCCATTCTTCTATGCTCCCTGAAACATCTTTTTTGATGCCTTGATAATTTATGGTAACCTTATCTAACTTCAGCTCGCCATCATCTCCTATATCTTGTCTAAAGCTTACAAACTCAAGAACAGCATGGCTTTGTTCATCTTTTTTTAACGATATCAAATAGATACCTGCCGTGGTATAGGAATTTCCCAAAGAATAATACCTATCCGATTTGTCAAAATAGACAACTTCACGATCTATGTGAAGTCTTGAGTTTGTTGATTTAGCAACCTCAGCCACCATTTTCCAATAAGGGACATCTGCTAAGTGTATGCTAACTGGCATCCGCATCGCCTCTTCATCGAGAAAAGTTTCAGGGAGTCTGTAAACTTTTCCATTCACTTCAATTTCCTGCATCTTCTCATAAACAAAATTAGGTTTAAGAAAAAGGTTGTATCGCTTGTTAAGGTCATTGATAAGAAATTCAGTTGACACATCATCATAGTTTAAATCGATTGTTTTCTTATACCGAAGCGGCAATTCTTTAATCACCGGCTCATTATTGATGATCTCAGCGCTTAACACACTGCTAAACAGATGCAAAATGCTCAAATAAAAAACACAATACAGTAGCGTCATTGTTTTCATTGTAAACCTCAATTAAGAACCCGTATTTTCTTATATGTACCCTCAACACCTAAACACACCTCCGCACCCGCCCAAAGACCTATATCGATCCTGACATCATAATTCTGTTCCCAAGCTTGGCTTGGTGGCAATATCACAGTTTCAACACTTGCGCTTCCAGTTACGATTGCACCTGCCTGGCCAGATAATTCAACAGTTACTTTTCCGGAGTCGCTACCCTTACAAGGTAAATCGCCTTTCTGTAAAGGATCAAAAACTGCTACAAAATTTTTAACCAGCGTATTCTTTGTTATACCTCCGCCAACTCCAATACATATTTTACCGCTAACAGAAACGGATGCCCCAATCAAAACCCCCTTTCTTCCATCTGAGCAACATGGCTTCGTTTCAACTTTAGCTCCAAATGAAAACGTAATCTCACCGTATGGTGTTTTTATCGGAGGACTCTTGCTAGAAGTGCCATTGCTCACAATGGCGGCAGCTAACAAATTATCTACTACCGACCCAAAAGAAGGCAATACAAAATTCTCATTTGTTCTCCTCTTACATCTATTCAAGCATTCTTCTCGCCCATCCCCAGATCGAAGGGTTAAACACTTATCGATGCATTTATCGATGTCAGCCGATAGCCCAAAAGGATCTCCTGTCAAAACGGAATTACTTCCTACATATTCATACAAATTCATCCCATCAACATAGCGAAGCGGATCTCTCTGCAAAAACCGCCCGGTTTGCGGATTATAGCATCGAGCACGGTAGTAATACAGCTTACAGCTTCCAGAATCCACCGAATCCATTTCCCGGCCAGTAAAGACGTATGGATTCCCATAGGCAGAGACCATCCGGGATTCATCATCGACAGTAAAGTAGATTTCATCTGCACCCTGGCCAAATATTCGTACTTTTCCATAAACATCATATTCATAACGTTCGAGCGGTGCCCACTCCTGCTGATCATCTAAACCAAATAACACAACGGGACTATAGAGATGATCATGGGCGTAGTAATAATCTGTAGTGGAGGTTGCACCAGGCACAATCATCATCAGGACCTCGTCGATATAGTTGCCATAGACGAACAAACGTTCAGTCTGCGACTCGCCAACGGTTTCCACCTGCATGGCGATTCGCTGGTCGTCATAATAATATCGCGTGGTTGTCGTCGTAGTCCCTGTTACCACCTTTTCTATCCTTCGGCCAAGGGCATCATATTCAAAAGATGCCTTCAAGACATCAACGGTATTAGTATAAACACCGTCTAAATCTATATCAATATAAATATAGGATATCTTGTTTTCGTAATCATAATCGTAAGAATATCCGTCCTTGGCCGCGCGAAACGGAAATCTTCATAAGCAGGATTCAGCATATATAGTGTCTGAACCATAGCTCGATAGAAGGTCGGATTAACAGGTTCTCTTGTGTTTTGGTGCGAAATCGATTATAATTCTTATCGATTGTGGACAAAAAGCACAAAGATATATCTCTATTGATACGGAACCTATGTTTATCGATGAAGCCATAATACGGGTCAAGGCCGGCAACGGCGGGCCGGGCTGCGTCAGTTTTCGACGCGAAAAATACATCCCCAAGGGCGGGCCGGACGGCGGCGACGGGGGCGACGGCGGCAGCGTGTATTTCGTCGTGGACCCGTCCAGGGATACCCTGCTGGACTTTTCGGGCAAACATGACTGGGAAGCCGAAAACGGGATGCCCGGCGAAGGCAAAAAGAAATTCGGATTGGACGGCGAGGACCTGGTGATTCCCGTTCCCCCCGGCACGATGATTTTTGACCTGAATCGGGGAATCTTGCTTAAGGACATGAACGAGCCGGGGATGAAAGTCTGTATTTGCCGAGGGGGGCTGGGCGGCATGGGCAATGTCAACTTTGCCACCTCAACCCGGCAGGCCCCACGCTACGCCCAGAAAGGCAAACCCGGACAGGAACGCCACCTGCGGCTGGAGCTGAAGCTGATTGCCGATATCGGCCTGGTCGGGATGCCCAATGCCGGCAAGAGCACGCTGCTGTCGCACTGCTCGAGGGCCAAACCCAAGATTGCCAATTACCCGTTCACGACACTCAGCCCCGTGCTGGGGATTGTGGAACTGGACAAGAACCGGCGGTTTNNGACCTGCCTGGCCTGATCGAAGGCGCTCATGATGGCGCTGGGCTGGGACACGAATTCCTGCGGCATATCGAACGCACCAAGATTCTGGTGCATCTGCTGGAT
Organism: Phycisphaerales bacterium UBA7708; assembly: GCA_002482415.1. Taxonomy (GTDB): domain Bacteria; phylum Planctomycetota; class Phycisphaerae; order Sedimentisphaerales; family Anaerohalosphaeraceae; genus Anaeroglomus. The sequence goes on along the minus strand of DLFY01000064.1, from coordinate 20,262 downwards.
ATCATGCCGACCGACAACAGTGACCCGGTGGACAATTACAAGAAAATCCGCAACGAACTGAAGCTGTACAGCGCCAGCCTGACCCGCAAGCCGGAACTGATTGTGCTGAACAAGGCTGACCTCGACCCGGATGCCATTTACATCAGCGACATCAAAAAACGGCTCAAAGGCAAAAAGGTCGTTACTGTCTCCGCTGTCTCCGGTAAAGGTCTGGATGAATTGAAAGAGAAACTCTGGGAGATGGTGGAAAAGAAGAAAAACCGGTCATCTTAGACGGCACCGCCACCCAAACGAAACAGGCATTATATGAATATCATCGCAATCGATATCGGCAATACCAACATCAAGCTGGCTTTATACCTGAATGATACCGAGCAATATCTAAAAGCTATTGCCGGAGATGCCGAAGACGTCAAACAGCAGCTTGCGTCCGTGCTCAAGGAAAGCTGGAATCAGATTCCTCTGGTCCCCAGCGCGGCCATCCCCGTGCGGGATGGGGTCATCGTGGCCAGTTCCGTCAAACCGGCCTGGACCAAGCTGGTCGAAGACACCGTCAAAGAGACCCTCTCCGAACGCATCTGTCTGATTGGCCGGGATATTCCCCTGCCGATTGAGACCAATGTGGAAAATCCGCAGGAAGTCGGCACGGACCGATTAGTCACCGCCGCAGCCGCCTATGCCGTTGTGGAAGATGCGGTCATGGTTGCCGATTTCGGCACGGCCATCACCATCGACCTGGTGGACGACAACGGCGTGTTCATGGGCGGCATCATTGCCCCGGGCATGGCCATGGGTGCCAACGCCCTGCACAAGGCCACGGCAAAACTGCCGCAGGTGGACATTGCCCGGCCGGACAGCGTCTATGGCACCAACACCCGCAAGGCCATCGCCGCCGGTGTCTTCTATGCCGCGGCGGGTCTGCTGGAAACCATGGCCCGCAAATACGCCGAAGAACTTGGCAAGTGGCCCCACGTTGTCGTGACCGGAAACGCCGCGGCCATCCTGAAAGACGAGTGCGAGTTCGTCGATTCGTGGGTGCCGGAGCTGGCGGTGCGTGGTATCGTGATTGCCTATAAGAAACACTACTACGAGAAAGAACACATCGACGAACTGGACGCCGACGACCAGAAGGAGCAATAACCGTGTCGGCAACGGTCTGCGTACTGACGGGCAAGGGACATTCGGCCATCGGCAGCATCGCCCTGTGGGGGCCGCAGGCGGAGACGATACTGGGGCGCGTGTTCATACCGTCCGGCAAATTCGAGGGATTCCGACTCGGCGGGATTTATCACGGCCACATCGCCGATGCGGATAATCTCATCGATGATGTCGTCGTGGGGTGCGAAGGGCTGCATCAGTTTGTCATCCATTGCCACGGCAACCCTATCCTGCTCGAAAAGATAGTGCGTCTGTGCCTGGCCAGCGGTGCACAGCAGGGACCACTGGAAACCATCCTCGATAACACCGCCCCCGATGCAACACCGATTGAAAGAGAAGCCTCCATCGAACAGCTTGGCGCCGTAACGCTGGACGGTGTCAGAATCATTCAAGCTCAAATCAACGCCGGCCTGAGTGCGACTGTCCGCGGCTGGCTTGTCGAAGATAACACGACCTCTGTCGATACCATTCATCAGCAATGCCGGCACATTCTGGACCGCAGCGTCATCGCCGGGCGGATTATCCACGGTGTGCGGATTGTGCTGGCTGGTCCCCCCAACAGCGGCAAGAGTGCCCTGCTCAACGCCCTGGCCGGCAGCGAGAAGGCCATCGTCTCCGACACCGCCGGCACGACTCGCGACTGGGTCAGCGCCACAATCAAAATCGGGCCTTTTCGCGCCGAAATCGTCGACACCGCCGGCCTGGACCCGCAGGCCATCCGTCAGTCCCCGGACGTTAAAGCTCAGCAGATAACCCGGGACCTCCTGCGAGACTGCGACTGTATCATCCTGCTGCAGGATGCGACCCAGCCTGCTGTTCCCGAATTCACTTTGCCCGAATCGATACCCGTGGTTCGGGTCGTGAATAAATGCGACCTCGTCCTGCCACAGCCTCAGCCCGGCCATGTCTATCTCAGCGCCAAAACCGGCCGGGGAATCGATACCCTGCTGGAGGCCATCACCAGAACCCTTGGCGCACAGGACCTCACCCCCGGCGAGCCGGTCGCCTTCACCCCACGCCAAAAACACCTGCTGGAAGATATCCTGCAATGCCGCGACATTCAGCGGATGCGCCACCTCCTCGAAGAGCACCTGGCTGGAGTGACATTCCCGACAATCTGAAAACGTTTCAAGGAAAGGACCTGAACATGTGTTGCGAATGGAATGATCGGAAATATCGGTTCAACGCCACAGACATCATGAGAGCTTCCGGGGTTGTCCTTGTTTTAACGCTCCTGTTGTGCCTGTCTTCCACCGCATACGCAGCCGCCGAAAACCTGCTTGCCAATCCTTCGTTTGAAACGGGTGACCGTGCTCCGGAACAGTGGGAATTCCGCTCCTGGAACCAGACCAGCAGGAACGCAGGATGGAGCGTTGAATCCTCCGGCAGGACCGGCCAATGTGTGACCATCCGCTCAACAAACCCCAACGGTGCCGATGCGGCATGGACTGCGCGGGTTACCGTCCAGCCCAATACATCCTATCGACTGTCCGGGTGGATCAAGACCCAAAATGTGCAGGGGGCTACGGGGGCGCTGCTCAATATCCAGAACCTGCAGCAGGTCAAAACCCGGGCGATCAACGGCACCTGCGACTGGACCGAGGTATCCACGGTTTTCAGAACCGGTGAATCCCCTGTGAAGCTGGAGATCAATTGCCTGTTTGGCGGATGGGGCCAGTCCACCGGGCAGGCCTGGTATGATGATATTTCACTGAGTCCACTACCCTTGTCTGAGGTATCGAAGGCCGTCGTGACGATGGATTCAGATGCAAAAACAACGCCTTACAGTCCCATGATCTTCGGCGGATTTATCGAACACTTCCACGATCAAATCTACGGCGGGATATTTGACCCGGGTTCTGAGTTATCCGACCAACAGGGATTCCGTAAGGATGTGATCGCGGCGATGAAGGAATTGAAGCTGTCTGTGGTGCGCTGGCCGGGCGGGTGCTTTGCCAGCGGGTATCACTGGAAAGACGGGGTGGGTCCTTCCCGTAAACCCACGCCCGACCCGGTATGGGGTACGATTGACTCCAACCAGTTCGGTACCGATGAATTTGTCGCCTGGTGCAGGCTGGTTGGAAGCGAGCCTTATTTCTGTACCAACGCAGGCAACGGAACCCCGGAAGAAATGGCCGAATGGGTCCGGTACTGTAACGCCGCTGCAGGCCCCATGGCCCAGTTTCGTAAGACCGGCGGCCATGATGCACCGCTGGATGTGAGATACTGGAGCGTCGGCAACGAAAACTGGGGCGGTCATGAAATCGGCGCCAGTACTCCGGACAAGTGGGGGCCGCTGGTGCGAAGATCTGCCGAATTGATGGTGCAGGCGGATAAGGACCTGATCCTGCTGGCTGCGGCAACCGCGGATCGAAACTGGACTGCCCCGCTGCTCAAGGCCGCCGGAGAGTATCTTGACTATGTGTGCATCCACGGATATTGGCTGGCGACCTGGGAAACCAACGCGACACCGGATTACCTGACCTGCATCATGGAATCGCAGAAGCCCGAGCAAACCATTACCGATGTTATTGACATTCTTGAAGAAACGGGCCACCGCGGCAGGATTAAAATTGCCTTTGACGAGTGGAACCTGCGCGGCTGGCATCACCCCGGTTTCCCGCGAAAGGTGTTCGGCAATCCCGACGATCCCGAAGTCAAGAGGCTGATTGCCGCCCGGGATAAAAATGCGATTGCCTCGCAATATACCATGGCCGATGCGCTCTTTTCGGCATCGTTTCTCAATGCCTGCCTGCGTCATGCCGATGATGTCGGGATGGCCAATATCGCACCTATCGTGAATACCCGCGGCCCCCTGTACGTGCATCCGAAGGGGATTGTCAGGCGGACGACATTTCATGTCCTTTCGATGTATGCCAACCTGCTGGATAAGCAGGTCATGGATTCGGCGGTCACCTCCGGGATGCTGACCCACGGCGAGCGGTACGTTCCCCTGGTGGATGCAATCGTCACCTGCGATGAGGCAAAGCAGACCTTCTCCGTCGCGATGGTGAACCGTCATCCCTCAAAACCCGCCGACTGTACGATTGAATTGAAAGGCAGAAGCCTTGATGGGCAGTTCGATGCGGTTGTCCTGAGCGGAAGTTCACCCGATGATTACAACGATATTCAACATCCGGATCGTGTGGTTCCTGAGTCAAAGAAAATGATGTTCAGGCAGAATACCGTATCTCTGCCCCCGCACTCGCTTACGATTGTAAAAATCCGTTGAGCGTCAATCTTTCCCGTTTAGCCGGAGGGAGTTTTATTGACCATCTATGGAAAGGTTGGATTATTATAATAATAATGCATAGATGGTCATACGAGATTGGCAATCATTGACAATTGTCGTTCCGTTTTCACAATAAAAATAATGTGTACTTGACTTAAAGCATACATGTGGACATTCTTAAGCAGGTATATCTTGTACTTGAAAAGACGTACCATCGGCCTGTGCTGTAAGCCTATTGCATTTCGGGACAAAATTTGGTATGATTTGAGTATTAAATGGTCTCAGGGCTATTACTGAGATACCCAACCAGTTTATGATATGATTCATTCAGAAGATACGACGCTTGCAGTGCGGATGGTCTTTTGAGCCGATAGATTTCTGGATTCATAAGTATACCCAACGGGTATGATGATTCCGCGGCGGCCATAGGCCGCTTTTATGCCGCGTGTATTCACGGGGTCACGTTACCCTACGCAGCCGCGGTGATAAAGATAGTGCTGGAGGCTGGCGGCTGATAGCTCTTTAGCCGCGACGAACCAGAAATTTTCAAGCAGGATCAGCATAAACTCTTTCCAGGGCAATACTAACGATAAAATAACCAGGGATAGTGTACGTCTATGCCTTATACGCCGTATCATTTTGGCCCCAGTGGACTGGCGGCCCTTGCGTTCAGACGATGGATCGATGTGCCGGTGTTTGTGCTGGCCAATGTCGCGATTGACTGCGAGGTCATTCTGGACTGGATATTCCAGCCCGGCTGGCCGGTGCATCAGGCTGCGCATTTTCATACTCTCATCTTCGGGGCGCTGTTCGGGGCGGTGTATGGCGCTGCCATGTACGGTATTCGCCCGCTGCGTCTATTGTGTGAGTGGAGCATGAGCTGGTCGGGTCTGCCGTATCGGGCCATCATGACCAGGATGATTCTGTCGGGCATCCTCGGTGTCTGGGCTCATATCGCGGTGGACTGCATCCATCATGAAGACGTGCAATTGCTCTGGCCGTTCCGGCTGGATAATCCGGTGTGGAAATGGATGGTCGGTGCACGCCTGGAACATCTGCATGACCTCCGCAACTGGGTCGTCACGACCTGCATTGCCTGCTGGTGCGGGATGGCCATTTATTACGGCTGGCTGGTGGATGTCTTCAGCGTCCGCAAACAGCGTATCGAGGCTATCCGCAAAGCCCGTCGCAATACGGTCGAAAACGTACTGGCCAACAATTAGCAGAACTTTATCCAACCTGAATTGCCCGGCAGGGAATTGACTTCCCGGGAAAAATGGGCATAATAGGCCGGTATTATGGCTGCCAAGAAAATCAAAATCGACAAAGACGATGCCCGTCGGCGGATACTGGCCTTTTTCCCCATCCTGCGGAAGACCTATCCGGAGGCCAAAGTCTCACTGGATTTCAACGCCCCGCTGGAGCTGATGATTGCCACCATCCTGGCGGCTCAGTGCACCGATGCCCGCGTCAATATCGTCACCAAAGACCTGTTCAGGAAGTATCGCAAGCCCGAGGACTGGGTCAAGGTCAACCGTGAGGAACTCGAACAGGATATCCGCTCGACCGGCTTCTATCGCAACAAGGCCGCCAGCATCCAGAAAGCCTGCCAGACCCTGATTGACAACTTCGGCGGAAAAGTCCCCCAGACGATGGAGGAACTGCTGACTCTCAACGGCGTGGGACGCAAAACCGCCAATGTGATTCTGGGCAACTGCTTCGGCGTTCAGGGTATTGTCTGCGATACCCACATGATACGCCTGTCGCGGCGACTGGGATTATCGAATCACAGCGACCCGGTCAAGCTGGAATTCGACCTGATGGATATCGTACCCAAAGAAAAACACGGCGGCTGGACATTGTTTAGCCACTGTATCGTCTTTCATGGACGGGCCTGCTGCAAGGCCCGCAAGCCGGATTGCCCTGCCTGCCCCATCGCCGACTACTGCCCGGCGGCAAATCAGCCAAACTTATGGTGAACACGCGGCTGGTTTTGGTCGATATATCTGTAACTGTTGTGAAACAATCGACATATTGTCCGATAAAAAGGTGTTTATGACTGATTATTCGAAGATTGCTGCTGAAGAAACCTGGCGCGTGTTCCGTATTATGGCCGAGTTTGTGGAAGGATTTGAGCTGCTGTCCCAAATCGGGCCTGCGGTATCCATATTCGGCTCCGCTCGAACTGAGCCGGGCACGAAGTATTATGAGCTGGCCGTCGAGACGGCTCGGGCCTGCGGCCAGGCGGGATTTGCCGTCATCACCGGCGGCGGCGGCGGAATCATGGAGGCCGCCAACAAAGGCGCTCGCGAAGCCGGCGTCAAGAGCGTCGGACTTAACATCGAGCTGCCGCACGAGCAGGTACCCAACAAATTCCAGAATATGTCACTGCATTTCCGGTACTTTTTCTGCCGCAAGGTTATGTTCCTCAAATACGCCCACGGCTTTATCACCATGCCCGGCGGATACGGCACCATGGATGAATTATTTGAAGCCCTGGTCCTGATTCAGACTCTCAAGCAGGCCTATTTTCCGGTTATCTGTATGGGTAGTGATTACTGGAACGGATTGTTTGAATGGGTGGACAAGACCATGCTCAAAAAGAACGGTTACATTGATGAAGCAGATATGAACGTCTTTACCTTATGCGATGATCCCCAGGAAGCGGTTAAGATTATCACCGACTTCCATAAAGCCAATGGCCGCGGCGGCCTCAAACAACCGCCGGGCATCAAACGCACCTGGAACGGATTTCAATAAACACAAGCCTGCTGATCCTACTTGACATTTTCCGATTTGTCGCGGCTAAGTACAGCAGCGTCAACCACTTGCTTCTTTTGCTCGCGGAATAATCATACCCGTTGGGTATCCATTAAAAAAGGCTGCCAGAGATAACCCTGACAGCCTTTTTCGTTTCTGTTTGAAATGATGACTATATCTTTTTGCCGGTAACTTTCTGAGTGACCGTGGCCGGGGTATCTGTACCTTCGCCCGGACGTCCCATCGCAGGACTGGTCATTTCACCGGTCAGTTTATCGCCATCGATCTGGCCTTTGAACTGATTTTCAAAGCTTCTTTCGCCAAAGCTCATCTTGACGGTGAAGCTGATGTTCTTGTCTTCCATCGCCACTTTGTCCACGGCAACCGGGCCATACAGAGCGCTCATATCCGGCATAACCATCAGCCACTGGGTCCGTTCGCCGCGTTCTGAGGCTATCGTCAATTCCCAGGTTCCGACCAAAGCTCCGCCAACCCGTTTGCCTTCGATCGGGTTTTCGCCGCGCTGGGTTTTCATGATGCCTGAAATCGTATCGCCTTTGGCGGTCAATTCATAGGTCATTTCACGCGTCTGAGCGGGTTGAGCCTGGGCATCCTGGCCTTCTCTCTGGCGGCCCTGCATAGTGCGTTTGAAGGTCAGCTTCCCGTCGGCATAAGCCACATCGGTCGCTGGTGTTTCGCCGCGCTGAGTCTTCCAGATGGCTGCAAACTTGCCGTCTTTATCCTGACTGACCATCAGGGTCGAGGTCATCGTCTGGTCGCCGCGCTGGGTCTGGAATTCCCAGTTGCCCACAACCGCCGGCTTGGCCTTCATCAAGGCGCCTTCAAGATCAAAATCACCAAAATCACTGGAAGTCGCGCCCTTGAGCTTGCCGTCTTTGATCGTGCCGGTAAAAGTCGATACAGATTCTTCGCCGCCCCGTCGGTTAGTCTGAGAATAGGTCAGCTTGTCGCCATCGAGCTTGATGTCCTTTAATTCACTGGCCCCAAAAAAGCTGATTGCCTTGCCGACGAGTTTGCCTTCCTTGTCTTTGGAAAAGGACAGAAGGGATTCCATCGCCCGGCCATTAAAGTCCGCCTTGACCTGCCAGATGCCGACGATATCGACATCGGCTGCAACCGCTGCAGGAACCATCCAACACACTGCCATCAGCCCCGCGATTGTAAGTAATGCTGTTTTTTTCATGCTACACTCTCCTTACACTCTGATAGATTTGATATGTACCCGACTACATTGCCGAGCATGTCTGTCTGTTTTTGGACGCTTCATATCCTGACCTTACTTATTATGATAGATATATGAAAGACGCCGGGCATAATGCAGATATTTCATTTTTTTCAATTTTTTGACGGAATTGCCGTTTGTTTGTAGTCGCAATAGGGTTGCGACCGGCCGGATAAGTGGTATAATCAATTTTTTGCTGACATCTCGGACAACGAAGGAATAATCGATAAAAACAGGAGGTAATTATGGATTCAACACAGTCACAATCGGCGGAGTGCTGCCCGCAATTTAATCCCGAAGGCTGGGACGGCAAGACATGGATTTGGCAAGACAAACTTTTTATGCAGGATGATGTCCGGGCATTATTTCATATTCCGCTCAATATGGGCACGGTCATCCCCCGGATGTGGAACCAGATACAGGGGGCTCAGGCGGCGGTACCCATGCAGGACTTCGTGATGCTGGCCTGCGATCCGACACCGTGGAAGACAGAACTGTATTTCAACGTGACCAAAGATGTGCCGGGAGCAAAAATGGTCCGGTTGTCAGGGACGTATTTGACGAAGGTTTTTGATGGACCGTACCGCGATGCCCCCAAGTGGCTCAAACAGACAGAACAGTATCTCACCGGCCAGAATAAAAAGGCATCCCAATATTATTTCTACTACACCACCTGCCCCAAATGCGCCAAGAAATACGGCCACAACTACGTCGTCGTCTTCGCCCAGGTTGCGTAAAACTATCTTAGGGTTTCTCTTTGGAAGCCGGTGATGCTTTTTCAGTAAACAATTCCCGGACGGCTTCGAGGTAGCCGTATCCGTATTCCTGTTCCGGCTCGAGACAGCTTCCCTCCGGCCATTCGTTCCAGGCATTGATGGTCATTACCTTCGGCTCGACTGACGACGCCAGCAGCCGATTGATAATCATCTGAGTTGCTTCCTTAAAGGCTGCGGGGGTGTTGCCCTGCATGACGGGATTAACCACATGGGCTGCGGGCCTGGACCAGTCGGCATCGGGATGGGCACGCGGGCTGTTATCCCAGTTGATGGTCGTATTGGGGAAATACGGCACGGGGTAATTTTTCAACGCGCCATCGAGAAAGCCAAGATACCGGTCGCGCCCCCATACGTAATCGGAAACCGGGAAGGTGCCGTAGTTCAGGGCGCCATGATGTACCCAGGTATAGCCGGTCAGGCTGTCCAGTTTCAACTCCGTACACAGTTTAGACCAGTCGGCGGGCGTGGTGCCGCCGGGCAAATTGGGCTGCCCCCACAGGATTGCATTGATGTGAAGGCCGGGAAATCCTGCCTGTTCAGCCTTTTTACGGAACTGGTCGAGAGCTTCGCGTGCGGCCTGAACCGTCCCGAAGCTATTGAGGAACAACTGCATCTCGTAAATTGAGAAATAAGGCTTGCCGTCGATTTTCCAATAGCTGGGATGCTTGAAATACCGGCTGATGACCAGATCCGTAATCGTCTCCCATGTCTGGGACTTGATTTTGCCGGGATAAAGCAGTTTGATCGGCTCAGCAGGATTGTATCCCTGAATATCATACCAGTCATGATTGGCCCACATCAGGGCAAACCGGATGCGATTATTGTTGCGAGCTTTGAGAAAACCTTTATCCAGAGCGCCTTCAAGATACGGGCCGTCGTCATAATAGTACCAGTCGAAAATAAAGGCATCCACGCCATAATCGGCGGCGGCATCAATCTTTTGGGCCATCACATTCGGGTCGGATTCATCCTGATGCCCCCAGACCGGCACCCTGGGCTGTTTGTGGCCGGCAAATCGCGGTTTGGCCTTGCGAATCAAATCCCATTCGGTAAAGCCGGGATATTTGGACTTGTCCCATCGCGGATGCGGATGCGTACAGGGGTAATAATAGGCCGCCACGGTAATATCCGCCGCAGAGGGCTCCGAGGATGCCGCGAAGAGATTGACACAGAGACATCCACTGATGATCAAACACACCACTGCTGCATACGTTCGCATTGTTGATTCTCCTGAATGTTGTTTATCGATTGGTCATGGCCTCATGATAATGTTCAGCCAGATAATCCTCTTTCGGCCCGCCCAGATGGGACCACGGCAGCACTTTGCCGGGCGTATAGGCCCGCTGAGCACAGGCATCCAGATCCATGCCGTTGTCGGCAAAGGCCTTCTGCCACACGGTAATATCGAAGCACTCATCCCACAAATCGAACTTCGCCCCCGCCCGCCAGGCGGATTCAATCACCGTACCCAGCCTGCGGTCGCCGCGGGCCAGCGCCGATTCCAGTACGCTGCACTCGATATGATGAAACGGTAGCGACACACAGCGGGCATTGAGCTGCCGCTTGCGGTCGATCATTACTTGTTTGGCGCGATGGAAATACTCTGCCGAGGCCTGCCCCAGCCAGCCGAACGGTGTATGCGGCTTTGGAACCAGCCAACTGACGGCGGCATTGACACTGGCCAGACGCCCGCGAACCTCCCGCGAGAGCATCGCAATACGATACGACAAATCCACCACCGCCGCAAGGTCTGCTTCGGTCTCGCCGGGAAAGCCCGCCATGAAATACAGCTTGACCTTCTGGAATCCGGCCTGATACGCGGCACGAACCGCGGCAAACAAGTCCTCATCCGAAATCGGCTTATTGATCATCTTCCGCAGGGCCGGACTGGCCGCTTCTACGGCAATGGTCAGCCCGCTTTTGCGAACCGCCGTCACCATCTTGGGCAAGAGCTGCAACTGCTCCTGCACCCGCAGACTCGGCACAGACAGACCAACATGCCGCGGGGCAAAATACGTCGTGAGCTTATCGATTAATTCTTCCAGATGCGGATAATCCGCCGTCGATAGCGACAGCAGGCTGATGGTATCGTAGCCGGTCGCGGCATATTGCTGCTTGGCAATATCCAAAATCCGGTCGGGACTGCGATAGCGAATCGGCCGCCGGCAAAACGACGCCTGACAAAACCGGCATCGTCCCGGACAGCCCCGCATAATCTCGATGCTGATACGGTCGTGCACCGCTTCAACAAACGGCACCACCGGCCGGGCGGGCACAGAGGCATTTTCAAAATCCTCCACGACGGCATTTTCCAGACGGGCTGGGACGCCGGCCGCCTTGGGACGAATCGACTTCAATTCCTCGCCGTCATAGTCCACCGCATACAGGGAAGGCACGTATAGACAATCGAATTGCCTGGCCGCGGCCAGCAGAAAGTCCGCTTTGGAATGGCCCTGCTGCTTATGCTGTCGATAAAGCGCTATTACTTCAGGCAATACTTCTTCGGCCTGCCCGAGGAAAAACAGATCCGCGAAATCTGCCAGCGGCTCGGCACAGTTGGCAATCTGACCGCCGACGACAATCAGCGGATGGGCCTCGGTACGCTGCGAAGCCCGCACCGGCAGACCGGCCAGGTCAATCATATTCAGGAATGCCGTATAGCACAGCTCGTTGGTCAGGCTGAATCCCAGCATATCAAAATCCCGCACCGCAGCTTTGGATTCGAGGGTAAACAGCGGCAGGCTAATCTTTCGCATCAGTTCCTCGGCATCCAGCCATGGGGCAAAGACCCGCTCGCAAGCTAAGCCGGGGTCGCGGTTGAGCAGGTCATACACAATTGCCAATCCCGTATGACTCATACCGATTTCATACACATCGGGAAATGCCAGCGCCACCCGGACATCGCAGTCGGCCGGATTTTTCCGTGTCTGGTTGATTTCGCCGCCGATATAGCGGCCCGGCTTACGCACAAACGGCAGGAATTCCGCATCCACCCGGGATTTCAGTATTTCTGGATTTTTTCGATTCATTCCGATATTATACACAAAAAGTCGTTTTTGTACAGGCTAACACGATGACAAACAAGCTGCAAAATGTCGGAAAATACATCGCCCCGGTTGTTTTTCTCTGTGTTCTGGGCGGGCTGATGTGGTACCAGTCGCGCCAGCACCGCAGTTACTACAACAGCGGCTATCGATCCATTATGGGAACCTTTGCCCAGGTTACCGTCGCAGCCGGCAGCGAAGAACAGGCACAAGGTTTTATCACCGCCGCCTTTGCCGAGATGGACAAGGTCAACCGCATTATGAACGACTGGGACCCGAATTCCGAAATCTCGCAATTAACCCAGACGGCATATCCTGAACCCAAAGTCGTCAGCCCGGAATTCTTCGAGGTGATTGCCGCATCCATCGACTACAGCAGACTCAGCGATGGGGCATTTGATATCACTGTCGGGCCGGAAACCCAGCTCTGGCGGCAGATGCAAAAAACCGGACGAAGGCCGTCCGCCGATGAGCTGGCCGCTGCCCGGGCCAGGGTCGGCTATGAAAAAGTAACGCTTAATCCGGCGGAAAAGACCGTTCAATTTGTCGTCGAAGGGATGAAGCTGGATGTGGGGGCCATTGCCAAGGGGTACGCTGTCGATATCGCAATGGAGGCCATGCGAAAACTGGGGGCTGTCGCGGGCATGGTCGATTTGGGCGGCAATGTCCGCTGTTTCGGCCCCGGCCCGGCGGGAGGCAACTGGTACATCGGTCTGCGCGATCCTCGCAACCCTGAAAATTTTACGGTCAAACTGCGGCTCAATGAAATGGCCGTCGCCACCAGCGGCGATTATGAACGGTATGTCGTCGTGGACGGTCAGCCCCAAAGCCACATTCTCAATCCCAAAACCTCTGAATCGGTCAAAGAACTGGCCAGCGTTACGATTATCGCACCGAAAGCAATGCAGGCCGATGCGTTATCCACCGCCGTCAGCGTCCTCGGTAAGGAAAAAGGACTGGCACTCATTGAAAACATCGAAGGCGTCGAGGCCATTGTGATGACCTCAGCCCAGCCGGATCAGCGGATTGAAACCACCGGCGCAAAACAATTTATTGAAATGGATTAATGGAGTTGACAATGAAAAAGATTGCTTTGTTATGTTTGATCGTTCTGGCAGCAAGTCTTATTCCTTCTGCGGGATTCAGCGGCAATACCATTCCAGAAGGTTATACCGAAATTTCCATCGAGGGATTTCAGATTCTGGTCCGCGACACATTAATCCGGCGGGACGCCGCCCTGTGGGAAAACACGCGCCGGGAATTGGCCAGCCAGCTCTTTCGCATTGTTCGGGATGTACCCGAGGTCGCCGTCCAGCGGCTTAGACAAAGCCCCGTCTGGGTCGAAGATACCGACGCCCGCAGCGCCATGTGGGCCCACATTGATGTCGGCTGGCTGAAGGCCAACGGCTACCTGCCCGAGAAAGTCAACTGCATCGAGATTCGCAATCCCCGCCTGTTTGTGTCATGGTGCAAAGACCAGCCCTCGATGGTGCTTCACGAGATGGCGCATATCTATCATAATAAATTCCTGCACCGTCATCCCGAGATTCAAAAAGCCTATCAGGATGCCCTTAAAAGCGGCACGTATGAAAAAGTCCTGCATATCAACGGTCGTACCGTCCGCGCCTATGCGATGAATAATGATATGGAATATTTCGCCGAAACCGCCGAAGCCTTCTTCGGCACCAATGATATGTATCCCTTTGTCCGGGCAGAACTGAATATCCACGATCCGAACATGTTTCAATTGCATAAGAAACTGTGGCAGGAGGTCAGCCAGTAAAGTATTCCCGGAGTACGGTAAGAGGATAACAATCATGATTATTCGTCAGGACAGACAAAAAATCATTGACCTTCTTCAGTTATACATGGACGAGAAAATTACGGCGTTTGCTTTTGATGACGGATTATGCAAATTATATCATTCCAAAGACCACACCGCGGCATGGACAGCCCAGCAACTGTGGTGTTATTATGATGACCTGAAAGACCATAAAATCCATGCTACAAAAGAAGTGTGGGACTATTTCTGGCGATTAAGGCTGCTGCTGGAATCCGAGGCGGAAATCGACATATTCTCCAATCGTTATTGGCAAGCTGAACAAACGATAAGCTTTATTTTATTAGGTTTATTTATATGTATTGCCTATTTTGCAGGGTGGGGATGGTTTCTTGCAGTCATCTGGATGATCTTTGGGTTGGCTGGGATTGTGTTATCCGAACTTAACCACAATAAAAATCAAGTCGATATAAAGACTTATCCTTTCGCCGGTTTTTCTGAAATCAAAACGGTCAGAAAAAGAATTCCCTGCTTTTCTAAATCTGCTTATCCCAGGCATCTGAAAACAAGGAGAATCCGCTGGCGTTTCCTGGAAATAGATCTGCCTTTGACAAAGTATTTTCTTATGATCGTATTTGGCCCCTTTGTTTTACTTAGGCTTTCATTGCCTCAAAAAGAAACGTATCTGTCAATTCTACCGCCCGAATAATAAGCAAGTGTCAAGGCTGAATCATTTTATTTGGATGCTGCCAGAGTATCCAGATACCCCAGGCACAGGGCCGACCAGGTTTCCAGTGTGTTTTCGGCCTCACGCAATTCCGGCAGCGACATGAACGTCATCTGGGTAATCATCTGCTCGCGGCGAGTAACCTCCGGTGCATCCAGCGTCCACAGGTGAACCACGCCCAGATGCACGCTGCCGACTTCATTGGAATCATCGTTGAGCAGCGCGACAATCTGATTGGTAAACTTCGTGCTGACCGTCACCTCTTCTTCCACCTCGCGCTTGACCGCGTTGAGGTAGGTTTCATAAAAATCACCGAACAGGGCCATGTCGTCGGTGGGATTGATATGGCCGCCGATGCCGATGGAGCGATTGCCGACCAGTCGCGTCTCACCGGCCCGCTTGCCCCGGACGTAGCTGAGATACCGCCCGTCGCAGGCCATCAGCACGTAGGGGATAATCTGCTTGAACGAAGGGTCCTTCTCGGCCAGGGAACGAGGCATAAAACGCGGCACGCCGGGAGCAAATATCGAGCTGAGATACTTGTCCGTATCCATCATCAGACCATGGAATACCCCGACTTTTTCGAGTTCCTTACGCGGGATAACTAATACCTGTTCTTCCTGAGCCATTTTATTCACTATACTTTGTATTGGGTTTTTGGTTAGCGGGGCAATCCCCAAAGGCAGTCACTTTAAAGCATATCCCTTAAAAGTCAACGCCAAAAATGCGTGAATCACACCCGGGATACGTTGGCTACGATGCCGCGGCGGTCTGCTTTTCTTCAGGATTGACATCCGCCGGGGCGGTTTTGCCGCGATAGACAATCACCTTGGTCGGGCATTTGGTCATCGCCGTGGTCACGGCCTCGGACGGGGCATATTTTTCATAATTCATCCGTGACAGATTATCCGCCACGGTGANNAACAAATGCCGCAGCCGATACAGCCGACCTTGCAGAAGGCGCGGGTATTTTTGCCGCTTTCCCGGCTGCTGCAGGCCACCGCTGCCATGGGATCATTGGTAAACGGAACCATCTTGATCAAAAACCGCGGACAGGCCTTGCTGCAGGCGCCACAGCCGGTGCATTTGCTGTAATCCACCGTTGCCAGACCATTCACCACATGCAGGGCATCGAACTTGCATGACCGAACGCAATCGCCAAATCCCAGGCACCCAAATGCACACGCCTGTACCGGCGGCTGGGCATTGGCAGCCGTACAGGCCGGAATGCCGCGATACCGGGCATAGATTGTCTTGTCGGTTTTATGGCCGCGACAGTGAACAATGGGCCGCTGCGGGGCGCCCGAACCGCTGATTTGCAGATTTAGAACAATAGCGATTTTATTCATCGCATCCGCACCGCCGGGAGAACAGCGTCCCAGCAGTTCCGGATTGGCCGCCACAGCTTTGGCATAGGAGGCACAGCCGGCAAATCCGCAGGCCCCGCAGTCTATTTTCGGCAGTGCCGCATAGACAGCTTCAACTTTGGGGTCCTGCTCAACACGCAGCTTGATACTGGCAATGAGCAAGACGACGGCAAAGCCAGCTCCAAGACTAAGCATCAGTAAGGCAGCCGGCCATGAGGCCTGAAAAAAATCCATTGCAGAAGCCGAAAGAATACCGTATTCCATGTTTTACTCTTTCATCGATCCATTAACGAGCTTACTTAATCATTCCCGCAAAACCCATGAATGCCAGCGTCAGCAATCCCGCGGTAATCAGGGTAATCGGCGCCCCCTGAAGGCACTCAGGAATATCCGCCAAGGCAAGGTTTTCGCGGATACCCGCCATAATGCAGATGGCCATGGTAAATCCAATCCCGGCGCCGAAACTCAGCACCACCGCCATCAGGATATCGTTGACCTGCCACAGGTTCAAAAACAGGCACAAACCCAGAATGACGCAGTTGGTCGTAATCAGCGGCAGAAAGATACCAAAGGCCTCGTAGAGCGTCGGGAAAAATTTCCGCAGATACATCTCCACCAGTTGGACGGCCCCGGCAATCACCAGAATAAAGCAGACATAGCGGGTGACTTCCAGCGCCGTTCCGAGCAAAAACAAGTGATCAATCAGCCAGGTCAATGTCCCGGCCAGGGTGGTCACAAAGGTCACGGCCAGCCCCATGCCGAAGGCCATATCCAGCCGCCCCGAAACACCCAGGTACGGACAGCAGCCCAGAAACTTGGTGAAGACCAGATTATTAATCAGAACGATGCTGATAAAAACTAAGACGATATGTTCCAAATATTCCATAATCCATTACTCCAGAAAAGCCCGATGTCATCAGGCTTTTTTCTTCGTGGCCAGATTGACCAATCCAAGCATCAGTCCCAGCGTGACAAACGCGCCGACCGGCATTGCCATTCCCGCCCAGGGGACAAAGCCGCCGGGCATCACCTGCACGGTTTCAAAAATCCTGCCGGTGGACAGCACTTCGCGGATAGAAGCAAGGATACACAACACCACCGTAAAACCGATACCATAAGCCAGACCATCAATCACACTGATCCACGGACCGTTTTTGCTGGCACAGGCCTCGGCCCGGCAGATAATAATGCAATTGACGATAATCAGCGGAATATAAGGGCCTAACTTGGCGCTCATCTCCGGCAGGTACGCCTTCAGGAATAAATCCGCGATGGTAACAAATGCGGCTATCGTCAGGGTGAACATCATGATGCGCAGATGCGGCTTGAGCAGGTTTCGCATCAGGCTGACCACCAGATTGGAACAAATCAGAACAAAGATTACACTCAGCCCCATGGTCAGGGCCGCTTTGGTGCCGGTAGTCACAGCCAGGGTCGGGCACATTCCCAGCAATAGACGCAACACGGGATTTTCGGACCAGATGCCGGCTGTGAAAGTATTGCCGACGGTTAATTGTTTATCTGCCATATTCTGTACCTTACGGGTTAATCAAGTTTTTTTCAGTCAGTTGTTTTTGAATCGGCTCAACAAACTGATTCAGGATATTGATCACCGACTGGCTGGTCACAGTCGCGCCGGTAATCGCAATAATTTCAGAATCGATTTTTTTGTCATCCCCGAATTTGGCCAGCGTCAGCGGCGCAGCAGGGACGCCTTTAAACTGGGCCTGATAGAAGCCGTCCTTGATATTGATTTTATCACCAAAGCCGGGGGTTTCGTTGCTGCTTAATACCCCAAAGCCCAGCAGGGTCTTGAATTGGGCATCGGCGGCAACGACTAATTTGATTTTGTCGGCGAATCCGCTGCCCTCACAGACGAACGCCCAGCCGACACAATTGCCCGAGGCATCCAGACCTTTGCGAACATCGGCCCTGATGCTTTTGCCGCCGCCAAAATCCATAACGCTTTTCCCGCCCTGGAGTTCCAGGGTGATGTTGTCCTGCAGCGGTTCAAATTTTTCCGCCGCCGGCAGCAGCAACCGGGCCAGATTGTTGAATTTATTGATTTCGTTCTGGGCGATTTTAGGTGCCCAGGCCGTATTGGTAACGGCCAGAAGCCCGCCGAAAAACACGGATGAGACCATCAGCAGCCAGCTTTCCCGGAAAAACAATGCAATCTTACTGGACATGGGGTTTTCCTCCTGCCGGAATCAGCCGGGTAAAGCGGTCAATCAACGGAGTCAGGGCATTCATAATCAGGACCGCGTACATCACGCCTTCGGGATATTCACCCAGAATACGAATCAGCATAATCAGCACACCTACGCCAATGCCGAAAATAAACTCGCCTTTGAATGTCAAAGGTGACGTCACCGGGTCGGTCGCAATAAAGAACGCACACAGCATCATACCGCCGCCGACCAGATGATAGACAGGGCTGACATATACCTCCGGCTTAATCAGCCATCCAACGGAGGCAACCACGGCAGCCGAAACCAGAACCATCGCAGGAATGCGCCATGTGATGGTTTTACGGAACAGCATATAAACACCGCCCAGCAGAATCGCCAGGGCACTGGTTTCACCGAGACACCCGCCTTCGGTACCAAAAAAGGAATCCCGGTAAAACTTGCTGACTTCCACGGCATTTTCCTGGCCTTTGAGGGATGCCTTGCTCCAGGCCATAGCGGTCGCCTGCGTGGTGGCATGGGTATTGGCGGCGGTCATCTTCTTGAGAGCTTCATCTTTAACGGTCGCCGGAGCCATCCAGGAGGTCATCAGGGTTCCAAAAGAAATGGCCAGAAACACACGGGCCGCCATCGCCGGATTGAATACATTATAGCCAAGCCCGCCATAGAGCATCTTGACAATCAGGATGGCAAAACCCCCGCCAATGACCGCAACCCACCACGGTGCCGCCGGCGGCAGAGAAAACGCAAGAATCACCCCCGTCACGACCGCACTGAGGTCGCTTAACGAATTGGGTTTCCTGCGAACGACATTCACCAGCCATTCACTGAGTAAACAGGAACCAACCGAGCACAACAGCAAAACGACGGCATACTGGCGGAAAAACCAGATGGATGCTGCCATCGGAAACGCCAGCCCGATCAGCACATCCAGCATCACCCGCTGAGTGGACAGCGGCTGGCTGATATGCGGGGCTGGCGAAACGGTTATCTTACTGAGCATGGAAACAGAGTCCTTTCAATTATGCTTGCAACTGTCGTCTATGCCTTCTTTTTGGCGCGGGCGACTAATAACTTTCCGGTTTTAATGTATCCGGTCAATTCGATATTGGCTGGACACACATAACTGCAGCAGCCGCACTCGATACAGGCGGACATGAAGTATTGCTCCTGAGCAACATCCAGTTTATTCGCCTTGACCGCATGGGCAATCTTGGTGGGATTGAGATTTTCAGGACAGGCCGAAAGACATCGCCCGCAACGGATACAGGCGGTCTGAGTCTGGTTAAACTTGGCCTCAGTAACTTCTTTTCGGGTCAGAAATGTCAGACCGCCATTAGTCTTGGTTAGCGGAGTGGAAAAGTCCGCAATCGCAAACCCCATCATCGGCCCGCCCATGACCACCTTGGCCGCGGTTTCAGTCAAACCCCCGCAATAATCAATCAATTCCTGGACACTGATTCCGATGGGACAATAATAATTGCCCGGCTTGCAAATCGCCCGGCCAGTCACAGAAACCACGCGGTGCGTCAGCGGATTTCCGAAGACCACCGCCTCGGCAATCGCCGCTGCCGTGGCAATATTCACAACACAAGCCCCAATAACCGGTGGAATACTGTTTGTGGGGACAATTTTGTTCCAAACAGCACGTATAAGCTGTCTTTCGCCGCCCTGCGGGTACTTGGTCTTGACAGGAACAACCTGAATATCTTCATCATTGCCGAGCGATTCTATCGCTTTATTGAAAATGGTAATGGCTTCGGGCTTGTTGTCTTCGATGCCGATTCGAATTTGCTCCACCCCTGCGGCTTTTGCTGTAAGTCGAATGCCGGCAAGTACTTGCCACGTCCACTCAAGCATCACCCGGTAATCACAAGTTAAGAACGGCTCACATTCGCAGCCATTGACTATCAGGATCGTCTTGGGCATTGCGGGATTGGGTTCGATTTTAACCCGAGCCGGGAAGCCTGCTCCCCCCATACCGAC
>DLFY01000344.1:15187-15384 GCA_002482415.1 Phycisphaerales bacterium UBA7708 | reverse complement strand
TTGCGGGTTATGGCTACGGCAAAGGCCCTTACAGCCAGTACGAGTACCTGCCGGAGCGGCATAATGACTTTATCTTTGCGCTGATTGCTCACCAGTGGGGATTTTGGGGCGGGATACTCGTGATACTATTGTATGCGGTGCTTTTTGCATGCGGGGCGGAAATTGCCTATTTAAACACGGACCCGTTTGCCCGACTG
>DLFY01000344.1:14214-15180 GCA_002482415.1 Phycisphaerales bacterium UBA7708 | reverse complement strand
ATGTTCGCGGTTGCGGTTGTGGTGAATGTGAGCATGACGCTGGGACTGATGCCGATTACGGGTCTGACGCTGCCTTTTGTCAGCTATGGCGGGTCGAGTCTGATGGTGAATATGATTGCGCTGGGATTACTGAACAATATCGGTCGCTTCCGTCCGTTTTCTGTGGCGGGCAAGCCGTTCGAACATTTCCAATAACAACGATGAGGGTACCTTGAAAATAGAACATATCGGGTTATGGGTCAATGACTTAGAATTAATGCGGGATTTTTATATCCGCTGCTTCGGGGGGCGGTCGGGGGATCCATATCGGAATCCGAAAACGGGCTTTGAGTCGTATTTTGTGAGTTTTGAGGACGGGGCCAGGCTGGAATTGATGCGGCGGCCGGATGTCTGCCAGAATCAGACAGACCCAAGGGTTCAAAGGCTGGGCTATGCTCACCTTGCTTTTTCTGTGGGGTCAGAGCAGAAAGTGGACGAATTAGCTCGAAAACTGTCGGTGGATGGATATCGCAACATCGACGGGCCGCGACGTACCGGGGATGGGTATTATGAATGCGTGTTTCTGGACCCGGAAGGAAACCGGGTGGAGATCACGGTTTAGGCCTTGGGCTTTTTTGCATTCCAGAGCTGGCGAACCTTTTCCCAGGTCTTGACGCCGATTTTGCCGTCGGCTTTGAGCTGGTTGTCGGCCTGGAACTTCATCACGGCCTGACTGGTGCCGGTTACCGCCCCGCCCAGTTGATATCCTATGCCATCCAGAACTTTCTGCATATAGAAGACAGCAAGGTCGTATTTTTTGTCCGGCTTGGTGGTGTCGATGACCCCGAGGCGGGCGATTTCATTCTCGACAACGGTAATATGAAAGTCGATTTCCGAGGCGGAAGAAGGCTGGGATGCGGTTGTTGTAACGGCAGTCTGGGGCTTCTGGAGAATCTGGCGAACAGCAGCACAGATTTGTTCGGGGCC